>SCUN01000039.1 GCA_004297655.1 Acidobacteriota bacterium
GGTTGCCGTACGCGACAATGACGCGCTTTAACTCGGGAATGCGGCGCGTCGACGATCCCAGATACAGCGGGCGGACGTAGAGCAGTGACTCCTCGATGGGGATGACGAGCAGCGTGCCGAACGTCACCGTCGATCCCTGCTGATTCCACAGCGTGATCTGCGGCGAGATCACCTGGTCCTGGTTGATCTTCGCGGCGATCTGCCTCGGGCCGTACACGACCGTTTGCTTCGGGAACCGGTACGCGCGGATCTGGCCGTAATGCTCGCCGTCGCTTCGGGCCACCATCCACGCCGACAGGTTGTCCTTCAGCCTCGGCGTGAACGGCAGCATCTGAATGAACTCCGGCCGCTTTTCGCCGGGCAGCTTCATGATCGTGTAGTACGGCTGGATGGGCTGGGCCGCCCGCTCGAGCGCGTCGATCGTCGGCACCTGCCACTGGTCTTCCTTGTTGTAGAAGACCGCCGGATTCGTCATGTGATACGTCGCGTAGACCTGCGACTGCATCGCGAAGATGTCCTCCGGGTACCGCACGTGTTGCCGGATGCCGGCGGGCATCTCGCTCATCGGACGAAACAGCGTCGGAAATACGTTCGCGATCGTGAGCGCCAGCGGGTCCTTCGGTTCGGCGAGATAGAACTGGGTGGTGCCGTTGTAGGCATCCACGACCGCCTTGACGGAGTTGCGGATGTAGTTCACGCGATCGTTGCTGCCGTTCAGCATGAACGACGCGTACGGATACCGCGACGTCGATGTGTACCCGTCGAGCAGCCAGTACAAGCGGCCCTTGTCGATGACGAGATACGGATCGCGGTCGAACTCGACGAAGGGCGCGATCTCCTTCACGCGTTCGGTGATCTTGCGATGAAACAGGATCCGGCTGTCTCTCCGAAGCTGGCTCGAGACCAGGATCTCCATGCTGCCGAATCGCGCGGCCAGCAACAAGCGCCGCATCCGGCCGCCAACCGACACACCGCCCGTCCCCTGGTAGGTCGTCGTGACGTTGTTGTCTCCGGACGGATAGTGGAACTCCGGCGTATTGGAATTAACCAGGACGTAATTGCTCGATTCCTCGCCGAAGTAGATGCTCGGCTCGTTCACCGGCAGATCGACCGTCGAGACCGGCGGGATGTTCTGGACGAACAGCACCGGCAGACCCTCGGTCGTGACCTTGTTGACCGGGCCCAGCGTCAGCCCGTAGCCGTGCGTAAAGCTCAGGCGGTTGTTCACCCACGACTGATTCGGCAGACTGTCGGTGTTGATCTCGCGCGCCGACAGCATGACCTGGCGCTGCTTGCCGTTGATCATGTACCGATCGTTGTCCACCGAGATGAAGTCGTAGTACGTCCGGATCTCCTGGATCTGCGCGAACGTCTGCAGCAGTGGCACGTGATCCCATAACCGCACGTTCTCGATCGTCTCCGAGTTGTTGACGATGTCCTTCGCCGTCAGTTCCGCGTCGCCGGTCAGCTCGCGCTCGTCCACGCGATCGAGCGCAAATGCCGCTCGCGTCGCCGCGATGTTATTCAGGATGTACGGCTGCTCCTTCTCCTGCTCGTTCGGCGTGACGACGAACTGTTGGATGAAGCCGCTATAGACCGTGCCGCCCAGGACCGTGACGATGTAGGCGGCGAGCGCGAGGGGGACGGGCCAGCGCTGCGAGGCGATGCCGTTCCAGAACGCGAGCACGCTGCCCAGGCTGAGGATCACGAGCTGCAGGCGCAGCACCGGGATCGTGCCGTGCACGTCGGCATACGAAGCGCCAAACATGACCGCGCTCGTGTCGCCCGACGCGCCGGTGATCAGCGTGCGCGGAATATCCAGCCACGCGCCCCACGCCATCAGCGCGAGCGCGAGCGCGCCGAGCCAGGAGAGGTGCCGTCGCGCCCGGACGCCGAGCGTGAGACTGGGCCAGAAGGCGATGCCGTACCGCGGCGCGGCGGCGACGTTGCCGCTCATCAGATACACGAAGCCCGTGCCGATCAGGCTCGCGATGGTCAGCAGCAGCGCCTGCTGCCGGATCGCGTCGAAGACCGGCAGGCGAAACACGTAGAACGAGACGTCCCGGCCCAGCAGCGGATCGGTGACGCCGAAGGGCACCGCTTTGAAGAACGAGATCCACATCATCCAGTTGCTCGCCGACGAGACCGCGAGCATCGTGGAGAGGATCAGCGCCGCGAGGCGCGCGATCCGCTGCTCGTTCGGCGCAAACCGCGCGATCAGCACGTTGCCGTACAAAAACGCGTACGACGCCAGGAACGTCGCGATGAACACGAGCCCCTGGGCGTTCAGCGATTTGAGGAAGACGTCGGGGTAGCCCAGCTCGTGAAACCAGAGCCAGTCCGTGTAGTAAATCGAAAAGGACGGGATCGCGAGCAGCAGGATCACCGCCAGCACGATCAGGCCGGTCAGGCCCCGCGAACGCATGAAGTGAGTGTGGTACAACACTCTTCGCTGTTCAAGTCACAAGTCATAAGTCACAAATCACATGCTCAGCATTGGAAACCTCGCGCCGGACTTCGAGCTCCCGAACCAGCACTGGGGCCAGACCGTCAAGCTCTCTGATTTTCGCGGCAGGAAGAACGTCGTGGTCGTGTTTCACCCCCTGACATTCACGCCCGTCTGCAGCGCGCAGATGAAAGCCTACGAGGCGAGCAGGGCGGAGTTCGATGCCGCCGGCGCGCACATCCTCAGCATCAGCTGCGACGCCGGGCCATCCCAGAGAGCCTGGGCCGATTCACTCGGCGGCATTTCCTACGACCTGCTGTGCGACTTTCACCCGAAAGGCGCGGTCGCCGAAGCCTACGGCGTCATGCGCGACGACGGCATTCCGGAGCGCGCGATCTTCGTGGTCGACAAAGCCGGCAAGATCGCCTGGGCGGCAAAGTACGACATCCCCGAACAGCCGCCGCAAGAGGAGCTGCTTACTGCGTTGCGTGAATTGCAGAATGGCAAGATCGCAAGATCTGAATAATCAGATTTTGAAATCTTGCGATCTTGAAATTCAGAGCTCTCGCAAGGCTGAGGGTATCGGCAGCCTCGCCGCCCGGATCGCCGGGAAGACGCCGCCCAGAAATCCCATGAACAGCGCGTAGAAGAGCGCCGTGAACAGCAGTGACGGCGTGACTTTGAACGCGAACGCCACCTGGCTGAATGTCTGGAAGTTCATCGTCGCCGTCTGGTATCCGTTGAAGGCGGCGTAGGCGAGAAAACCCCCCGCGAGGCCGCCGATGGCCGCGAGCGCCAGCGATTCGCCCATCACGGAAATCAGCACCGAGAAGGCGTTGAACCCCAGCGCCCTGAGTGTCGCGATCTCCCGCGTGCGCGTCGCGACGGCCGTGTACATCGTGAGGATCGCACCGAAGATCGCGCCGAGACCCATGAGCACCGCGATCGTGTAGCCGATGCCCGTGATCAGCGTCGTCATCGTCTCGGACTGCGCGGCGTAGTATTCGCTCTCGCGGCGCACCTGCACCTCGAGTTCCTTGTTGGTCGTCAGCCAGTCGCTCAGCTTCTGGAACGAGTCCGGCGAGTCGAGGCGCAGGAGCACGGACTGGTACGAGTTGCCGCGGCGATACACGTTCTGGATCAGATGTGAATCCGTCCAGAGTTCGCTTTCGGCCGCGCTGCCGCCGGTTTCGAAGACGCCGACGATCTTCATCGTGAGCTGGCCAGACTTGATCTCGGAATTCAGATCGAGACCGGCGAACTGGCCCATGGCGCCTTTGCCGACGATGACTTCGTTCGTGCCGAACTGGAACATCCGGCCCTGGGTGATCTTCGCCTCATTCCGGACCTGCATCACCGTCGGCTCGACGCCGCGAAGGGGCACGTTCGCCGCCGTGCCCGTCGTCTTCTTGTCGCGGTCGATGATCACGTACAGCTCGGCGGACGCGACCGGTTTGTTGTCCTCCATGAGGATGCCGGGCGCTTGCTTGATGATGTCGGCGTCGGGGCCGCCGATGCCGCTCGTCATTTCCGAGTCGGCGCCCTTGCGCATGACCATCACGCGATCGGGTTTGCCGGCATCCTGCATGGCGATGCGAAAGCCTTCGCCGATCGAGAGCACGGCGATGAACACGATGACCACGCCGGCGATGCCGACGAGCGCGACGGCCGACGAGCCGAATCGCTGGGGAATCGTGCGAATGCTGAGCGAGGTGACGGCGATGGTCTGAGCAATCCAGCGAAACATGAGTCGCGGCTCCTAATTCCGGCGGAGCGCATCGGTGATGCGCAGGTTCATGGCCGACACGGCCGGCAGAAGGCCCGACAAGAAGCCGAGCGTGACGCACAGCGCGCCGCCGATCATCAAGTCGTTTTGGCTGATCGTGAAGACGGGCAGGAACGCGCTCGCGAATCCGCCCGCGAGGCTGACCATGCCCGCGCCGGCGAGCAAGCCCAGGCCGCCGCCGAAGATCGCAAGCGTCACCGACTCGAGCAACACCATGGTCAACACCAGGCCGTTCGAGAACCCGAGCGTCTTCAGCACGGCCAGCTCCATCGTGCGTTCCCGCACGGCCTGCGTCATGGTGTTGGCGGCGACGATGAGCATGACGAAGAGGACGGCCGTGAGAATCAGCACGAGCATGTAGCCGATGTTGCCGATCTGATTCGCGAAGCCCTGCATCCACGCCTTTTCCGGCGACGTCTTCGTCTCGGCGGCTGAGTTGGCGAACTGCTGGTCGATCGCGGCGCTCACCTGCGCGGCCTGGTTAGGATCTTTGATCTTCACCACATACCAGCCGACCTGCCCGTACGCGCCTCGACGGTTTTCGTCGAGGTAGTCGTAGCGGAAGTAGAAGCCGGTCTTGTCGAACGTCTTGTCGGCGTCGTAGATCGCCGAGATGTTGAAGAACCAGGTGTCGCCCTCTTTGGGCTGCCAGATCGTGCCTTTGATCGGCACGCGGTCGCCGATCTTCCAGTTCATGCGGGTCGCGGTGTCGCGGCCGACCATCACGCCCTGGCGGTCGGCGAGCCACGCCTTCATCTCCTCCGGCTTGACCTTGATCTCCGGATACAGCTTCACGATCTGCTCCGGCTCGCACGCGATCACGCCGAACTGTGTCGGCTTGTCCTGGTACGTGCCGCCAAACCAGGTGTTGTGCGTGACCAGCTCGACGCCCGGCGTCGACTGGATCTGCGACTGATAGGAAATCGGCAGCAGCTGCAGGAGGCTGACTTTGTGCATCAGCATCAGCCGCTCGGCGCTGGCGATCTCCACGCCCATTGAGAACGCCGCGCGCGTCGCCATGAGGAACGCGAACAGCAGGAAGGACACGAAGATCGTCATGAACGTGAAGAACGTCCGCGTCTTCTTCCGGAACAGATTGCGCCAGATGAGAGGCAGGTGCTTCATGCGCTCACCGCTGTCCCCATCAGGAGACCCTTCTCCAGGTGAATCGTGCGCTTCGCGACGTCCGCGGCGTGCGGATCGTGCGTGACCATGATGATCGTCTTGCCGTGCTCGCGGTTGAGCGTCCGGAGCAGCTCGAGGACTTCATCGCCGGACTTGCGATCGAGATCGCCCGTCGGCTCGTCGCAGAGGAGCAGCGTGGGATCGGTGACGATCGCGCGGGCGATGCCCACGCGCTGTTCCTGGCCGCCGGAGAGCTGGCGCGGGTAGTGCTTCGCGCGCTCGGAGAGACCGACGAGCTTCAGCGCGATGGCCGAGCGTTTACGGCGTTCGCTCTTGCTGAGGTTCGTGAGGAGCAGCGGCAGCTCGACGTTTCGTTCTGCGGTGAGCACGGGCAGCAGGTTGTAGAGCTGAAAGACGAAGCCGATGTTCCGCGCGCGCCACTTCGACAGCGCGCCGCCCCCGAGCTTTTCGATCGCGACGCCGGCGACCTCGACCGAGCCGGCGCTCGGCTGGTCCAGCCCGCCGATCAGATTGAGCAGCGTCGTTTTGCCGGAGCCCGACGGGCCCATCAGCGCGAGGAAGTCGCCCTGGGGCACGTCGAGATTGGCGCCCTGCAGCACGTCGACGCGCTCGGAGCCGCGCTTGAAGAACTTGTGAACGTCCCTGACGCGAACGAGAGGATCCATCGAATTCATTTGCACTCCATGCCCGCGGACCTGAAGGTCCGCGGCTACTTTTTGATTGTGACCAACGCGCCATTCGCCATCGTCGGCGGCGGCGATACCACCACGCGGTCGCCCGCGCTCAAGCCGGCCAACACTTCCATGCGATCTGCGTCGTTGCCACCGACCTTGATGGCCACGCGCTCGACGCGATCGTTCTTCACGACAAAGACGATGTCCTGTCCGTCCTTGTTGAGAATGGCGGCCTTCGGCACGAGCACCGTTGGCTGCGCGCTCGCCACCGACGGCGACGGATTCTTCGCGTCCGCCTCGTCCTTGAGGAACGTCACCTTGACGCCCATGTCGGGCAGGATCCTGGGATCGAGCTGCTTGAAGCCGATGCGCACGAGTACGGTGGCCTTCTGGCGATCCGCCGTCGGGACGACCGTGATGACGTGCGCGGGAATCTGCCAGTCCGCGTACGCGTCGAGGATCGCGCTGACGTTCTGTCCGGGCTTCACGCGGTTGATGTAGCTCTCGTTGACATCCACTTCGATTTCGAGCGAGCGCATGTCGACGATCGTGCAGATGCCCGTGCGCGTGAAGCCGCCGCCGGCCGATACCGGCGACACCATCTCGCCGGGCTGCGCGTCTTTCGAGATCGCGATGCCGCTGAACGGCGCCCGGATGACCGTGTTGTCCAGGTTCGTCTGCTCCAGATCGATCTGCCGCTTCGCGACTTCGACCTGCTGTTTTTCCACCTCGAGCCGCGCTTCGAGCGCGTCCACCGCCAGTCTGGCGTCGTCCACTTCGGATTTCATGGCGAAGCCGCCGTCAACGAGCTTCTGCTTTCGTTCGAGGGTGACCTTCGCGTTGGCGATTCGGACTTCATCTTCCTTGAGCGACCGCTCGGTCGAGCCGAGATTGGCTTTCGCCAACGCCAGCGCCGCGCGATACGCGACGTCATCGAGCCGCGCGAGGACCTGGCCTTCTTTCACGGCCTTGCCTTCCTCGACGTTCACTTCAACGACCTTGCCCGTGATCTTGGAGGACACGGTGGCGCGCCGGCGCGCGGTGACGTAACCCGACGCGTTCAGGACCGCCGCCTGCGTGCCCGCCGCCCGCTGGGTGACCGTGGCGAGCTCGACCTCAACCGGCCGCTCGCGCGTGAAGTACTTGTAGCCGCCCCAGGCGCCGCCGCCGAGCAGCAGCACGACGACCACCCACATCACGATCTTTCCCGCGTTGCCCGGCTCCGGCGCACGCTCGATCCGCAGAGCGGCCAGATCTTCTTTCAGGTCACTCACAATTCATGTCTCCAAGGCGATCAAAAGGCGAAGCGGTAAGTATATGCAGTCACTGTGACGGAAACAATTCCGCTGCCGCCCACCCCAATCGGCCAGCGGCGGATCCCGCGCGGTGAGCGGAGCCCTTAAATGAAGAAGGCGGCCGCGAAGTGGGCCGCCCTCATGGTTTGTGACTTGTGATTTGTGACGTGTAACTTGACTCAGCGTCCAGGCACTCCGAGCCACCCGCGCGTCAGGTAGTCGCCCATCGTGATCCCGAACAGGATCAGGAGCCAGACGAAGCCGGAGATGGCGACCGTCTTGGTGAGCGGCGTGTTCCAGCGAACGCCCATGAAGAACAGCACGACGAGGGTGCCTTTCGTGACGGCGATGCCGAGCGCGACTGGCGTATTGAGCGGACCGAGATCGAGACCGGCAACCCAAACGGTGATGGCGGTGAACACCAGCAGCGCCAGAAAGACGCTGACGCACATCCGGATGGTGGGAACGTGATGCGAGTGAGTGGACATGAGTGCGGCCTAGGCTCCGTGCCGTCCGAGCAGATACAGCAGCGGGAACAGGAAGATCCAGACGATATCGACGAAGTGCCAGTAAAGACCGGCGACTTCGACCGGTCCGTAGTACTCGGCGTTGTAAGTGCCCTTCGCCGCGTTGATCACGATGTAGGTCATGATCCCGAGGCCGATCACCATGTGGGCCGCGTGGATGCCGGTCATCATGAAATAGAGCGAGAAGAAGATCTGCATCCCCTGCTCGAGCGCCGGATTGAAGTGCGGGCCCGGCACGAGGTGATGCTCGAACTTCGCCTTGTACTCGAAGAACTTGACCACGAGGAACACGGTGCCCAGCGCCATGGTGGTGAGCAGATAGAAAACCTGCTGCTTCTTCTCGCTCAGCATCGCGGCGCGCACCGCGAGCGCCATCGTGAGCGACGACACGATCAGCACCATCGTGTTCAAGCCGCCAAGCTGCCAGTTGAGCTCGTGGCTCGCCTCGACCCACGCGTGCGGGTACATGTGGCGGTACACGATGTAGGCCATGAACAGGCCGCCGAAGAACATGACTTCGGTCACGAGGAAGACCCACATCCCGAGGGTCGAGGCCTCGAGCTGCTGGTCCATGTTGTAGAAGTGCTCTTGCAGCTTCGGGTGACGCGTGGTCGTCGGGGTGCTCATGGCTATTTCACCCCCCGCTGCGGCGCCGGAGCGTGCTGGTAGTCGTACGCCTCTTCGGTCACCACCGGCATCTCGCTGAAGTTATGCGTGATCGGCGGCGAGGGAATCTTCCACTCGAGCCCGGTCGCGCCCCACGGATTGGCCGGCGCCTTCGGTCCCTTGATGAGCGAGTAGATCAGGTAGATCACGATCATCGTGTAGCCGATGCCGAGCAGCACGGCGCCGGCGCTCGACAGGACGTTGAAGAACTGGAATTCCGGCGGGTACGCGTGGTACCGGCGCGGCATGCCCATGTAGCCGACGATGAACTGGGGGAAGAAGGTCGCGTTGAAGCCGAAGAACACGAGCATCGCCGCGATCTTGCCGGCCGTCTCGTTGTACATCTTGCCCGTCATCTTCGGCCACCAGAAGTGCAGCCCGCCGAGGAAGCCCATCACGCCGCCGCCGACCATGATGTAGTGGAAGTGCGCCACGACGAAGTAGGTGTCGGTGAGGTGGATGTCGAGGCCCATCGCGCCGAGGAAGAGGCCCGTCAGGCCGCCGACCAGGAACAGGCCCATGAAGCCGAAGATCCAGAACGTCGGCGACTCCCACGAAATCGCGCCCTTGTACATCGTCGCCGTCCAGTTGAACGTCTTCACGGCGGACGGCACGGCGACCATCATCGTGATGATCGAGAACACGAGACCGGCGTAGATCGACTGGCTGCTGACGAACAGGTGATGGCCCCACACGAGGAAGCCGATGATGGCGATCGCGAGCGATGAGAACGCGACGAAGCTGTAGCCGAAGATCTGCTTGCGCGACATCGCGGCGACCAGCTCGCTCACGACGCCCATGGCCGGCAGAATCATGATGTAGACGGCCGGGTGCGAGTAGAACCAGAAGAGGTGCTGGAAGAGCACCGGGTCGCCGCCGATCTTCGGATCAAAGATGCCGAGATGCAGCGCGCGTTCGGCGGCGACAAGCAGCACCGTGATCGCGACGACCGGCGTGCCGAGGATCATCACGAGGCTGGTCGCGTACTGCGCCCACACGAACAGCGGCAGGCGGAACCACGTCATGCCCGGCGCCCGCATGCGGTGCAGGGTGACGATGAAGTTGAAGCCGGTCAGGATCGACGAGAAGCCCGTGATGAAGACGCCGAGCGCCGCGGTCGTGACGCTGGTGTTCGAGGACATCGAGCTGTAGGGCGTGTAGAAGGTCCAGCCCGTATCGACGCCGCCGTTGAAGACGGCCGCGAGCGTCACCGTGGCGCCGATGACGTAGATGTACCAGCTCAGCAGGTTGATGCGGGGGAACGCCAGATCTTTCGCGCCGATCATGATCGGCAGCAGGAAGTTGCCCAGCGTGGCCGGGATCGACGGGATCAGGAAGAAGAAGATCATGATCACGCCGTGCAGCGTGAAGACCTTGTTGTAGAGATCCGACGACAGCAGGTCGCCCTGCGGCGTCACCAGCTCGGCGCGAATCATCGCGGCGAACGTGCCGCCCACCGCGAAGAAGATCGTGATGGAGATCAGGTACAGGATCGCGATGCGCTTGTGGTCCTTGGTGAGGAGCCACGACGCGAGCCCGTGCGGCGCTCCGAGGTAACTTTGTTCGTGCACTGACGCTTCGTTCGACATCGCCCGTCCTACTTCTTCGCCGGCGCCGGCGCCGGTTCGGCCGGCTTCAGCGTCTTCACATATGCAATCAGCTGCAGGAGATTCTCTTCGCTCACCATGCCCTGGAACGTCGGCATGATCGGCTGGAAGCCCTGCACGACCTTTGATTGCGGGTTCATGATCGACTCACGCAGGTAGTTCTCGTCGGCGACGACCTTGCGCCCGTCGTTGAGCGTGACCGTGCTGCCGAACACGCCGCCGAGCCACGGGCCGCGGCCGGTCGAGTCGGCCTTGTGGCACGTGACGCACGAGAGATCGGAGAACAGCCGCTCGCCGTTCTGCACCGCGGAGCCGGTCGCGCGGCCGCCGGCGAGCCACGCCTCGTAATCCTGCGGCTCCATCGCGGTGACCGTGCCGATCATGCCCGAGTGCTTCGTGCCGCAGTATTCCGCGCAGAAGATGTGGTACTCGCCGGCCTTGGTCGCCGTGAACCACATCGTGGTGAGCTTGCCCGGGACGACGTCCATCTTCACGCGGAACGCGGGGATGAAGAAATCGTGGATCACGTCCTCCGAGCCCATCGTCAGGCGCACGGGACGGTTGATCGGGACGTGCAGTTCGTTGATTTCGCGCACGCCTTCGGGATGCTGCACTTTCCACATCCACTGCTTGCCGACCACGAACACGTCCATGGAGTCGGCGGGCGGTTTCGACAGCGTGAAGAACACCTGCGCGCCCCACACGAACATCACCATCGCGAGGATGAACGGGATGCCGGTCCAGAGCAGCTCGAGCGACAGCGAGCCGTGGATGTCCGCGCCGATGTCCTCGGGCTTGTTGCGGCGGTACTTGATCGCAAAGACCAGGACCAGCACCGAGACGAGCACCGCGAAGAACGCGGAGACGCCCAGGATGAAGAAGTAGAGGTAGTCAACATCCGACGCGACCGTCGAGGCGGAAGGCGGAAAGAAAGGCAAAGTGCTCGACATTTATTCCCCTGCTCGCCCTTCAGGGCGGCGTCCTCTCGTGTTGCGGTACACGGTGAAGCCCAGAATCGCGACCGTCAGGATGCCGGCGGCCCGAACCACGGTCATGATCATGAGTCCGTACTTTCCGGTCGTCGGATCGTAGTGGTAGCAGTAGAGCAGCGCCTGATCGACCGCGGTGCCGACATGGCCGTCGCCGGCCTCGACGAGCGCGAGCCGCAGATCGCGCGGCGCAAACTCGATGCCGTAGATGTAGCGCGAGATCTGACCGGACTTCGACAGGATCGTCACCGCCGCCGGATGCGCGAACTGCTGAATCGCCGGGTCGTACACGTACTTGAAGCCGACCGCGTTGGTGAGCGCCGTGATCGATTCCTGGCGGCCGGTCAGATAGTGCATGCCGGCGTCGGAACCCGGCCGGCGGTACCGCTCGAAATACGCGGCTTTCTTCTTTGCCGCCAACTCCGGCGTGTCGCCCGGATCGAAGCTGATGACGAGGAGATCGAATTCCTTACCGGTCGTGAAGGGCAGCGCCTCCATCGAGCTGTAGACGCCGTTCAACACCTGCGTGCACAGCATCGGGCACTCGTAATACACCAGCGCCAGCACCACGGGCCGCTCGCCGAAGTACTTCGCGAGCGTCACGTCCTTGCCGTTCTCATCGACGAACGGCAGGCCGAGCGGAATCGTGTCGCCGAGCTTCTGGACGATGTCGACGTCTTTCAGCAGCGGAATGCGCTCGGCCGCGGCTTTGCCGGGCGGCGGCACCATGAGCGGCCCCGACGGCTGCGCGTACGCGCGCGCTGCGCCCATCCCGCCGACCATCGTCAGCAGGACCAGCATCACGCGGAGGACGCGGAGACGCGGAGTCATTTCTTGATTTCCGCCTTTGCGTTTTGTGCCTTCGCCGGCTCCGCCGGCGCATCGCCGACGGCGGGCAGCCCGCGCTCGAGCAGGAGTTCCTTGGCCCGGTCGATCGGCAGGCGCACCACGCCGGCGTTCTTGTCCATCCAGCCGTAGGTGTGCAGCGTTTCTTCTTCGGTCGCCTGGAACTTCTTCAGCGTGCCGGGTTCGTCGGTGACGAGATTCGGCGGCGGCGGCATCGTGCCGGCCGGCACCGCGAGCGGGGCCCGCGCCGCGGTGGTGGCCACGGCCTGCGCGTCAAAGTACTTGAACAGGCCGACGACGATGCCTTCGCAGACGAGGGTGGTGACCGTGAGGATCACCATGAACACGACGATCCCGCGATAGTTGATGCCATCGCTCTCGGTGAACGCCGAGCCGGTCGGGTGAGATTTAGTGTCCGCCATTTGAGAACGCGCCCTTCAGATACGGGTCATGAACCGGCACGACCGCGCGGCCGGACAGATTACGGAAAAAGAGCGGCAGCCAGACCACGCCGACGCCGAGCACCGCGGCAAAGTCCACCCAGTTCGGGCCGCCGGCGTGCTCGCCGTGACGGACCATCGGGGCGATGAGCCACGCGATTTCCACCGCGCGCATCGCCAGGATGAAGAGCGCCACGCGCGCGGCCAGCTTCGGCTTGCGCTTGATCGTGCGCGACAGCAGGAACGCGAAGGGGATCACGAAGTGGCCGATGAGCACCGCCACGCTGATCCAGCCCCACGGGCCCGTGAACCGGCGCAGGTAGAACGGAATCTCCTCGGGCAGGTTGCCCGACCACACGATGATGAGCTGCGAGACGCTGAAGTAGGCCCACAGCAGCACGAACGCGTACATCAGCTTGCCGAAATCGTGGAACCGGTCCGCCGTCATGAGGTCCGACATCGGCTTGGCGGTCGAGAGCGACGCTTGCGTTCACGATCGTGATCCTCGCGTCGCTCTC
>SCUN01000306.1 GCA_004297655.1 Acidobacteriota bacterium
TCGGCGGGTTCCTCATCATCGCGCCGGTGCTCACGATCTACGCGCTGTCCGCACAGTACCGCCGGCAGCGACTCCTCAGCTTCCTCGACCCGTGGGCGGATCAGCTCGGCGGCGGTTACCAGGTCGTGCAGTCGCTCATCGCCATCGGCTCGGGCGGCATCTTCGGCCGCGGCCTGATGGGCAGCGTCGCGAAGCAGTCGTTCCTGCCGGAACCGCACACGGACTTCATCGCGTCGGTCATCGCGGAGGAACTCGGCCTCATCGGCATCACGCTGCTGATCATCGCGTTCCTGATCATCGCGTGGCGCGGGCTGCGCGCCGCCGTGCTCGCGCCCGATCGCTTCGGCACGCTGCTCGCGATCGGCTTGACGACGATGATCGCGGTGCAGGCGTTCATCAATCTGAGCGTCGTGACGGGACTCTTCCCGAACAAGGGCATGCCGTTGCCGTTCGTGAGCAACGGCGGCTCGTCGCTCGTGATCAACCTGCTCGGGATGGGCATCCTGCTGAACATCTCGCAGCAAGCCTCGACCGTGGCGGCGGTGAAGACCGGCGTGGACCCGGATGCGCAGCCGGCCAGCCGGCGGGACGAGTAAGCGGTGCGTGGGTGAGGTGAGCGAGACGCGCGTGGTGATCGCCGGCGGCGGGACCGGCGGACATTTGTATCCGGGCGTGGCGGTGGCGCGCGAGCTGCTGCGGCGGCGGCCGGATGCGCAGGTGACGTTTGCGGGCACGGCGCGCGGCCTCGAGGCCACGCTCGTGCCGAAGGAAGGATTCGAACTCGACGTGATTCGGAGCGCGGGACTGAAAGGGCGATCGATCGTGAAAGCGTTGCGCGGACTGGCCATGGTGCCGGTCAGCCTCGCCGACGCGTGGGCCCTCGTCTCCCGCCGGCGCCCCACCGTCGTCGTCGGCGTCGGCGGCTACAGCTCGGGCCCGGTCGTGCTGATCGCCTGGCTGCGCGGCATTCCGACGATGCTCCTCGAACAGAACGCTGTGCCCGGTCTCACCAACCGTCTGCTCGCGCGCGTCGTCCGCGCGGCGGCGCTCACCTATGACGACGTGAACAACTACTTCGGGAGGAAAGCCTTTGTCACAGGAAACCCTGTACGCCCAGAGTTCTTCACCCCAGTTATCACTTCTCAATCTTCAATTCCCAATGGATTGCGGGTCCTGATCCTTGGCGGCTCCCAGGGCGCGCACGCGATCAACGTGGCCATGGTGGCGGCGTCGGCAGAGCTGGTCCGGCGCCACGCAGGGCTCCAAGTGGTTCACCAAACCGGCCAAAGAGATCTGGCCGTCGTGCGGGAAGGCTACGAGCGCGCCGGGGTCGGCGCGCGGGCGGAGTCCTTTCTGGATGGGGTCGCCGGTGAGATGAAGTTGGCCGATCTCGTGATCTGCCGCGCGGGCGCGACGACGTTGGCGGAACTCGCCGCCGTCGGGCGCCCCGCGGTGCTCGTGCCGCTGCCCGGCGCGACCGACGATCATCAGCGGAAAAACGCGGAGGCGCTCGCGACGGCCGGCGCCGCCGTGCTCCTCGAACAAGAAACGTTGACCCCCGACTCCCTGGCGTCGACGGTGTCGGCACTCCTGAACGCTCGCGACCGCCTCGCCCGGATGGCGGATGCGATGAAACAGTTTGCGCGCCCGGATGCCGCGGCGCGGATTGTCGACCGGCTGATGGAGCTGGCCGCCTGATGGCGACCTTCGGACGCGCGCGCGGGATTCACTTCGTCGGTGTCGGCGGCATCGGCATGAGCGGCATCGCCGAGCTGCTGGTGAACCTCGGCTACCGCGTCAGCGGGTCGGACGCGAAGCAGAGCGACATCACCGATCGTCTCCAGTCGCTCGGCGCGCGCATCGCGATCGGCCATGCCGCCGCGAATATCGGGGACGCGGACGTGGTCGTCGTGTCGTCGGCGGTGAAGCCCGACAACCCGGAAGTCGCCGCCGCCCGCGCCCGGCACACGCCGGTCATTCCGCGCGCCGAGATGCTGGCGGAGCTGATGCGCCTGCGCTTCGGCATCGCCGTGGCCGGCGCGCACGGCAAGACGACCACGACGTCGATGATCGCGTGGATGCTCGAACGCGCCGGCCTCGATCCGACAGCGGTGATCGGCGGGCGGCTGAGCGCGTTCGGCAGCAACGCGCGACTCGGCCGCGGTCCGCTGATGGTCGCCGAGGCCGACGAGAGCGACCGGTCGTTCCTGAAACTGACGCCGTCGATCGCCGTGATCACCAACATCGACCGCGAGCACATGGAGGCGTACGGCACGTTCGAGCGCGTGCTCGACGCGTTCGCGGATTTCGCCGACAAGGTGCCGTTCTACGGCGCCGTGGTGGCCTGCATCGACGACGCGAACGTGCGCGCGATTCTGCCGCGCCTCTCGCGGCGCGTCATCACGTACGGCTTTGCCGAAGACGCCGACGTGCGCGGCCTCGACGCGGTCACCGACGGCCGCAGCGGCCGCTGCCAGGTCGCGTACCGCGTGCCGGGGCATCCCGACGGCGCCGGCCGCGGGACGATGACGGTCAGCGTGCCGGGCGTGCACAACCTCCAGAACGCGCTGGCCGCGGTGGCGGTCGGCGTGGAGCTCGGCGTGTCGTTCGACAAGATGGCTTCGGCGCTGGCGGAGTTCCGCGGCGCGGACCGCCGGTACCAGATCAAAGGCACCGTCGGCGGCGTGACCGTCGTCGATGACTACGGCCACCATCCGACGGAAATCGCGGCGGTGCTCAAGGCGGCGCGGTCCGGGTTCCCGAAGCGAATCATCGCGGTCTTCCAGCCGCATCGTTACTCGCGCACGCGCGACCTGCTCCCGGAATTCGGCCGGGCGCTGGCCGACGCCGACATCACGGTGCTCACCGACATCTACTCGGCCGGCGAAGCGCCGATTCCCGGCATCCTGTCGGCGGCGATCGCCGAAGAGATTCGCAAGCAGAATCGCGGCGCCGTCGAAGCGGTGGTGCCGCTCGACGAGCTGGCCGCACGGGTCGCCGACATCGCCAGGGACGGCGACGTCGTCCTCACGCTGGGCGCCGGGTCGATCGGCGCCACGGGTGATCGGATCCTGGCCGCGCTGCGGCAGCGGGCGGAGGTGCATTCGTGAGCCTCACGCCTCGCGCGCTGCCGTCAGCCGGCGTGTCCGCGCCGGCCGACAAGCGGTTCCGCCGCGCGGAAACGCGTCCGGGCCGCGGCGGCGCGGGCTGGCTGCGGTCGCGCGCGTTGCGCTGGGGCGCCCTCGCGTTGCTCGCGATCGGGGTCTCGGCCGCCGGCTTCATCAAGCTGGCCCGGCTCGGCGTCTTCACCGTCGATCGGATCGTCGTGCACGGCAACGCGCGGCTGTCGACCGGCGAAGTGCTGACGCTCGTCGACGGGTTGAGAGGCGAGAGCGTGTTCGCCGCCGACTTCGAGAAGTACCGCACGCGGCTTCTCGACTCGCCCTGGGTCGCCGACGCGACGATGCGGCGCGTGTTGCCGTCGACGATCGATCTTCGAGTCATCGAGCGCGCGCCGATCGCGATCGGGCGGCTCGGCGACCAGTTGTTTCTGGTGGATCCGTCCGGCGTGATCATCGACGAGTACGGCCCGCAGTACGCGCAGTACGACCTGCCGATCGTGGACGGCCTGGTCGCGTCGCCGGCGGCCGGCGGTCCCGCCGTCGATCTCGAGCGGGCGCGGCTGGTCGCGCGGTTCGTCGACGCGCTGGCCACGATGCCCAACGTGCGGCAGCACATCTCGCAGGTGGACGTGAGCGACGCGCACAATCTGGTCGCGATCCTCGATCAGGATCCCGTCGCGCTCCGGCTCGGCGACCGGGACTTCGCGGCGCGCCTCCAGCGGTATCTCGAGCTGGCGCCGTCGCTCAAGGAACAGATCCGGGAGATCGACGCCGTCGATCTTCGTTTTGACGAACGCATTCCCGTGAGCCGTAAGCCCGCCGCCACCGTGGCGTCGCGCACGGCCGCGGTCGCAGCCAAAGGAAAACACTGATGGCACGCAGGGAACGATACGTGGTTGGGCTCGATGTCGGCACCTCGAAGGTCGCCGCGATTGTCGGCGAGATGATGGAGGACGGCACCGTCGACATCATCGGGATCGGCCTGGCCGACTCGAAGGGCATTCGCCGCGGCGTGGTGAACAACGTCGACACGGCCGCCGAGGCGATCAAGAAGGCGCTCGACGAAGCGGAGCTCACCGCGGGCGTCGAGATCGACACGGTGTACCTCGCGCTC
>SCUN01000307.1 GCA_004297655.1 Acidobacteriota bacterium
CACCCGGCGGACCTCGAAGAAGCTGAAGGAACGCGCGCAATTTGTCGAGTGCTACGGCCTCGAAACGAATTCCGCCGCCGAGCGGCGCGAGGCCACGACCACCGTCCGGGCGACCATCCAGAACGAGATGCTCCAGATGGGGCGGACGCTCGAGGCGCCCGCCCTGCAGCTGCTGATCGATCGCACCGGGCTCGACATCACGCAATTGCGCGGCGCCATCGAACGGCTGCTCCTCTACGCCGGCGACAAGAAGACGATCACCGTGGAAGACGTGCGCGAGGTCGTAGGCGAGCACGCGTTCGTGGACGACTGGGCCGTGATCAACGCCATCGGCGACGGCGATGCGGGGCGCGCCCTGCGCGCGCTCGCGCAGCGCTTCGAACGGGGCGATTCGCCGCACGGCATCGTGGGTCAGCTCCGGTGGTGGGTGTCGTCGCGGTTGGCGGAGGCCGAGCCGGACCGCGTGCGCCCGGCGCTCGAGGCGCTGCTCCGCACGGACCTGGCGCTCAAGAGCTCCGGCGGCGACGAGCGCGTGCTCGTCGAGCGGCTCGTCGTCGAGTTGACGGGAAAAGCGCTCAGCCGATCGGGCGCGGGCTGGCGCTAACCAGGTGCATCCGCGCGGCTGACGCCGGCGGCGGCGAACCTCCACGAACGACGAAACGGCGGCCGCCGTCGCCGGTCACGGCGTCCACGACGCGATCGAGCGGCCGCGGCAACTGCGACAACCAGGCATAGCCGAAATTCAGGATGCCGAACCGGCGATCCGGGTCCTGGCCGCGCATCCGGTTGTTGAGCGAATACACCTGCAGGCGATTCAGCCGCAGGAACGCCAGGAATTGCTCGGCGCTCCAATCCGTGTACTTCTCGCTCGCGACCATCGCCACATCGTCGCCGCGCGCCAGACGCTCGTTCAACTCGACGAGCGACAGCGGTTCGCCGGAATTCGCCGCGGCGTAGCCGTTGAGCGTGGCGTCGTAGTAGAACCACTTGCGCCACTGCGACGAGTACACCTCGATGCCGTAGTGAGCGGCGTACCACGCGATCTCGTCGCCGGCCGTGAAGCGGATCTGGCGCACGTCGCCGCCGAGGCTGCGCCACATCGCCGCGAGCACCAGCGTCTTGTGTCCGCACAACGCGAACTGGCCGGAGACGATGTCGTCGAAGATGGCGCGCACGCCGCGTTCGCGGCCCCCCGGGATGACGGGAAACGGGTCGCGGCCCGGGTGGTAGCTGTAGATGAGGTCGGTGAGATGTCTGAGCCGGGCGCCGTCGTCGGTGACGCCGCTGACGGCCGGCGAGGCCGCGGCGCGAAACGCCGCGAGTTCGTCGGGCGGGTCGACGACGTAGCCGTACGAGGTGAGCCGATCGGGCGGCGCCGCCAGCGCCGACGGGTCGATGGCGACGAGCGGGTAGAGCGAGCGGTAGAGCGCGGTACGAACGGCATGCGGCCATCCCAGGGTCATCACGCAGACCAGGGACAGCGCGGGGAATCCGAGACGACGGGCGAACCGGATCATGTTGCCGGGCGGAGGCGCCCTACGCGGAGTCTAACGCCTTTTTACTTGGCGGTACGCTTGGCGAGACGGGACTTGTAACGGCCGGCCGCGTTGCGATGGATGATGCCCTTGGTCGCCATCTTGTCGATGAGCGAGAAGGTGGCGCTCAGGGCCGCCTTGGCCTTCGTCACGTCGCCCGCGTCGATCGCGGTGCGGATGTCCTTGAGGCCCGAACGCAGTTTCGACCGCAGTTGGCGGTTGTGCTCGGTGCGCTTGATGGTCTGGCGGTGTGCTTTCACCGCGGATGCGTGTCTGGTAGCCACTCGAAAGTCCTCACTGTCGGGTCCGGATGCGGACCCGTAAACATGAAATTATAACCCACCTTCTTTGGCCCGGCGGAGACGGCGGCGTTCGTCGCGGTCGGGCGAGCCGAGCGACTGGTGCCGACGCTTTGGTCCGGCCAGCTTCATCAGATCGAGGAGCTGCTGCTCGGCCGGGCTCGGCGGGGGCGTCACGTCCTCGTAGAGCTTTCGCGCGTCGGCCTTCGGGATGTGGTTCTCGGTGACGCCCTCGACGATGACCCGCATCTTCCGGCCGTACGGCCGGGTGATGTCCAGCACGTCGCCGGACTTCACGAGCTTCTGCGCCTTCGCGTTCTGCCCGTTGACGTCCACCTTGCCGCCTTTGATCGCCTTCTGGGCCTCGGAGCGGGTCTTGAAGATGCAGGCCACGTCGAGCCACACGTCGAGTCGGACGGAAGACATGCTTAATGGTCAGTGGTCAATGGCTGATGGTCAATGAAGAACTTCCGGTAGAATTCGCGCGCGGAGGCGGTATGCGGCGAGTGTGGCTGGTTCTGGCGTGTGTCCTGTTCGTGAGCGTCAGCGGCGCGGCCCAGGCGCCGCGGATCACGACGCCGAAGGAGGAGTTCGGCCACAACTTCGGCGACGACTACTTCCTCGCGAACTACCAGCAGCTCTCCGCCTACTGGAAGAAGCTGGAGAAGCAGTCCCCGCGCATCAAACTACAGGAGATGGGGAAGACGGCCGAAGGCCGCACCCAGCTCATGGCCATCGTGACGTCGCCCGAGAATCACCGGCGGCTGGCGCGCTATAAGGAGATCTCGTCTCAGCTCGCGCACGCGCGCGGCGCCAACGGCGCGGTGCTGACCGACGCGCAGGCGCGCGCGCTCGCGAAGGAGGGCAAGACCGTCGTCTGGATCGACGGCGGCTTGCACGCGACCGAAGTGCTGGGCGCGCAGCAGCTCGGCGAGATGGTCTATCAGTTCGTGAGCCGCAATGACGATGAAACGCTCAGGATTCTGAACGACTGCATCATTCTCTTCGTTCACGCGAACCCCGATGGCAACGACCTGACCGCCGACTGGTACATGCGCAACCCGGTGCCGGAAGAACGGTCGATGGCGGGGCTGCCGAAGCTGTATCAGAAGTACATCGGGCACGACAACAACCGCGACTTCTTCGGCTCGACGCAGGCCGAGACCGAGAACATGAACCGCGTGCTGTATCACGAGTGGTTCCCGCAGATCGTCTACAACCACCACCAGAGCGGCCCGGCCGGCACGATCCTCTGGTCGCCGCCGTTGCGCGATCCGTTCAACTACAACCAGGATCCGCTCCTCGTGCTCGGCATCCAGACCGTCGGCCTCGCGCTGCACACGCGGCTCGCCGCCGAAGGCAAGCCGGGCGCGACGAGCCGCAACGGCGGGCCGTACGACGGCTGGTGGAACGGCGGCCTGCGCAACACCGCGGCGTTCCACAACATGATCGCGATCCTCACCGAGATGATCGGCCACCCGACGCCGCAGCGCGTGCCGCTCGTCATCGACCGGCAGGTGCCGTCGAGCGACCTCGAGTACCCGGTGCCGCCGACCACGGGCGATCAGCTGTGGCATTTCCGGCAGTCGATCGACTACTCGGTGGCCACCAATCGCGGCGTGCTCGATCTGGCGTCGCGGATGCGCGAGAACTTCCTTTTCAATATCTACCGCATGGGCAAGAACTCGATTGAGCGCGGCATGAAGGACAGCTGGACGCCGCGGCCGCACCGGATCGCGTCGATCGTCGCGGCCAACGGCGGGGCGACGGCCGGCGGCG
>SCUN01000308.1 GCA_004297655.1 Acidobacteriota bacterium
CGCGGCCTTGTGGCGAATCAGGAATCGCCGCCATTCCAGCGTCACGAGCGGCCTCGTTGCCGCGACCGGTGGTCCGATCGGCGCGGTCCGGCATTCGAACGACGGACCGCCCTCGATCGGCTGACAGATCTCTCGAGCCGAGCTGCCCGCCCTCCAGTCTCGCGCCATCGCGACGCCGCCTGAGACGAGACCGACTCTTGGCGAGAGGCGCCCGATCGCGATTCCAGCGGCTGCGTCGTTGTGCGACTGGCTGCCGGCATTGAACGTGATCTTCTCGAGGTAGCTGAACTGCGAGCGGCTCACCGAACCGGTGACGTCGATCACGATCGGATCGACATCGGCGCCGAGCGCTTTGAGGTAGGCGCGCCGCTCGTTTGCGTCGGCGAAGTCGCGGTCGTCACAATCGGTCCGCTTGAACCGCGCTGCGCACATCGCCGTGGCGGCCGCGAGATCCGCCCGGCCGCGCCACAGAAACCAGTGCAGGCCAACGTCGATCGCCGCTCCCGTGTTCAGACCGTTGAGATCCAGCGGCTGGGCGCTTCCGCTCGAGTCGTTGAGCGGACCGCTGATTGTCAGGCCCGCCGTGAAACGGTCGTCAGTTGCGCGGCCGAAAACCATCGCCAGGGCGCCGCGCCTGTCGGTGGCATTGGCCTCCACGCTCAGCGACACGCCGGGCACGCTCGGCGGGGCGACCGCCGGCAGCGCCACGAGCGTCGCCTTCGCGTCCCGTTTCGCGGCATCACGCGCGGTTTGCGCGCCGGCCGTCGTCGGGCCGATGAGCGATGCCGCCGCGATCAGGGCGGCGACCACCACTTTTCGAATCCCGCCGGCGCGGCCGTCCGCGCCGAGCGTGGACGTGACCGCGCGCATGACGCCGCCGGTGACCTTGATGGAGAGATCGCTTCGAGGCTCGCCGACGGCGCGATAGCTCATCCAGTGGGTGCCGGCCGTCAGCCGGATCGCCTTTTTCCCCGAGCGCCTGAACGCCATCACGCCGACGTCGCTGGGCTCCGTGGCGCGCTGGATGGTGACGGCCACGACCGCATCGGGGCAGTCGCAGTGAAATGTGACATTCGACATGGGTTGCCTCCGATCCTCATTACAATCAAGCCGAGGCCGAGACCCGGAGTGATTTTGTTGTGAACGTCATCGTCATCGGCGCGGGCGTGATCGGCGCGTCGGCGGCCGACGCCCTGGCGGGCGCCGGCCACGCCGTGCACGTGCTCGACATGCGCGGGCCGGGGCGCGGCGCGTCGCAGGCGTCGGCGGGCGTGCTCGCGCCCTTCATCGAGGCGCACGACGGCGATCCCTGGCTGGATCTCTGCGTGGAAAGCCTGTCGCTCTACGACGCGTTCATTGAAGGTCTGCGCGTGCGCAGCCGCCGACCGGTGCAGTACCAGCGTTCAGGGACGTTCGAGGTCGCCGTGTCGCCCGACGATGTGGCGCGGCTGAACGCGCTCAGGGCGTGGCTGGCGGCGCGAGGCGTGACATCGGAGTGGTTCGACGGCGCCGCGGCGAAGGCGTTCGAGCCGGCGATCAGCGCGGCAGCGCTCGGCGCGCTCAACATCCCGTTGCATGGATTTGTGTCGGTGCCGGATCTTGTCGGCGCACTGACGCACGCCGCGTCGCTCGCCGGCGCGTCGTTTGAATCGCCGGCGGAAGCCGTGAGCGTGACCTCGTCGAATGCGTCCGTGACCGTCTCGATAGGCAGCCGTTCGTTGTCGGCCGACGCCGTGGTCGTCGCCACCGGAAGCTGGTCGAGCCGCGTGAAGGTCAACGGCGCGCCGGCTGCCGACATTCGTCCGATTCGCGGGCAGTTGCTGCATTTGAAATGGCCTGAGGATCAGGCGATGCCCCAGCGCGTCGTCTGGTCGCCGCGCTGTTACACCGTGCCGTGGACCGACGGCTCGCTCCTCGTCGGCGCGACGGTCGAAGACGTGGGTTTCGACGAGCGCTCAACCGTGAGCGGCGTTCACGATCTGATGGCCGCCGCCGGCGACGTGCTTCCGGCCGTGTGGCGCGCGACGCTCCACGAGGTGCGCGTCGGCCTCCGGCCCGCGCCCGTCGGCGGACTCCCGATCATCGGGCCGTCGCCGAGTTCACCGCGCGTGATCCTCGCGACCGGGCACTATCGCAACGGCGTGCTCATGGCGCCGCTCACGGCGAAGAAGGTCGTGGAGGCGGTTGAGCGATGACGAGCTTGCCCGACGGCTGGATCGAGCAGAACAAGGCCCTCGTCCGGACCCGGAAATTCCCGACGTTCGCGGACGCCATGGCGTTCGCCAACCAGCTCGCGATCTACGCGGAAGCGGTGGACCATCATCCGGATATCCACATCAGCTATCGCACGGTGACCATCGCCTGGACGACGCACGACGCGGGCGGGGTGACGGAAAAGGACGTTGCCGGGGCGGAGTTCACCAACACGCTCCTGACTTGATAGGCTAGGCGCGCCCGGATGCGCCTCAAATCCTCCTATAGTTCGCGCGAAGTCGCCGCCCTCACGGGCCTGAGCGCGCGGCAATTGCGATGGTGGGACGCCAACGGGATCTTTCAGAGCGCGATCGCATCGCGAAAGACGGTCTCGGGCGGATTCACCGAACGGCGATATTCGCCGATCGACGTCCTCGAGCTGCTGGCGCTTGCTGATCTGAGGCGCCGCGGATTCGCGCCTTCCCAGCTCAAGCAGCTGATCACGACGCTGCGCGAGTACTTCCGGCGCCGGCTGGCCGAGACGCTCGATGAAATGGGCGAGTTGCGATTGTTGACGGACGGGAAAGCGTTGTTCCTGCGCACGCGCGCGGGCCATGTGTTCGATGTGCTCGTCGATCCCTATCAACCGATCATCGCGGACGGCCTTCCGCTCAAGCCCGTTGCGGGAAGAGCCAGATCAAAGAGGAAGAAGTCATGAACGTGAGAAGAGTGCTCGTTGTCGTGTTGTCGTTGGGTGCGGCTGTGGTATCCGCACAGGGTTCGCTGCCGACACCGGCTTCGTCGTTGGGTTTCGAGCCCGGCGCCGACTACAAGCTCGCGACCTACACGCAGGCGGTGGACTACCTGAAGAAGCTCGATGCCGCGAGCACGAGCATGCAACTCTTCGAGGCGGGCAAGTCGTCGCAGGGCCGCACGTACGTGTACGCCGCGATTTCGAGTCCCGCGAATCTGGCCAACCTCGAGAAGTACCGGCAGATTTCCTTGCGGCTCGCGCATCCCGAAGGCCTGACCGACGCCGAGGCGAAGCGGCTCGCGAGCGAAGGCAAAGCGATCGTGCACATCGACGGCGGACTTCACGCCACGGAAGTCGCCGGGCCGCAGACGATGCCGCTGCTGGCGTACGACCTGATTTCGCAGGCGAACGATCCGAAGATGGCGCGGATTCTCGACAACGTGATCTTCCTCTTGTGGCCGACGATCAATCCGGACGGGCAGGAGCAGGTCGCGAGCCACTACATGAAGACGCAGGGACCCGATGGCCGCGGCGGGCAGTCGTTCCCCGCGCTCTATCAGGACTACGTCGGCCACGACAACAACCGCGATGCCTACATGATGAACATGCAGGAGTCGCGCGTGATGGAGCACGCGTGGCGGCAGTGGGAACCGCAGATCATCTACGTGCATCACCAGACCGCGCCGTTTCCGACGCGCATCTGGCTGCCGCCGTTCGCGGATCCGATCGGGCAGGAGGCGCCGCCGATGATTTCGCGGCAGCTCAACATGATCGGCATGGCGATCGCGCGCGGGCTCGAAGAGAAGGGCCTGCCGGGCGCGACGCACATGGGCACGGGGTTCGACGCGTGGTATCCGGGCTACATCGACTACATGCCGATCTTCAAGAACATCGCGGCGTTCTGGACGGAAACCGCCGGCGCGGGCCTCGCGAATCCGCGCACGTACACGATCAACGACATTCCGCAGAACATGCGCGACTTCCGTCCGGAGCCGCTCTATCCGAGCCCGTGGAAGCCGGGGCTCTGGCGGCTGCGAGATTCGGTTGACTACATGGAGACGGCGTCGATCTCGACGCTCGACTTCGCGGCGCGGTACAAAGATGAGCTGCTCTACGACCGCTACGTCGCCGGCCGGGATCAGATCGCGCGCGGCCGCAAGGAAGCGCCGTACGCCTACGTGATTCCGCAGCGCCAGCGCGATCCGATGCTCGCGGTCGAACTGCTTCGCCGCATCGCGTTCAGCGGCGTGCGCGTGTACCAGCTCACCGAGACCGCGACGATCGGCGGCGCGAACTACTCGGCGGGCACGTGGGTCATCCCGACCGACCAGGAATTCGCCGCGATGGCGCGCGAAGTGCTCGACGTGCAGAAGTACCCGGACCTCCGCGACTTCGCGGGCGGTCCGCCCGAGCAGCCGTACGACGCGTCCGGTTGGACGCTGCCGCTATCGATGGACGTCCGGGTCGTCGCCGCCAACGCGCCGATCAGCGCGGAATCGCGCGCGGCGATGAAGCTCCTAGGCGGCACGCTCGCGGCGGCGAACGGCCCGACGCCGTATCAGTCGTCCACCGACCTTGCGCCGTTCGACAGCGTGCCCGGCGCGGGTTTCGACTCGATGCCGAATGCCGCCGGCGTCACGCCGCCCGCTGGCAACATCTTCGGACGGGGCCCGGCGATTTCGATCGACGCCGTGCAGATCAACACGATGCGCGCATTGCAGGCCGCCTGGAAAGCCGGCGCGACCGTGCGCTTCGTGCCCG
>SCUN01000040.1 GCA_004297655.1 Acidobacteriota bacterium
CCGCGACCATCAGCATGGCGACGGCCAGCCACGTGCCCAATCCCTTCTTCATAGCGACTCCAACTGCCGGCTGAGCGCGGTGATCGCCTGCTCCAGCATGCGGCGGTGGGCCGGCGTGGTCGATGCCGCCAAATCGGCTTCGGCGCGCGCCAGCGCCAACTCTACGGTTCGACGAGCCGCGGCCTTCTTCGGATCCACGGCGGGTGCCGCGTCGCGCGGGACGGGCCGAGACGCGCGGTCTTCCATCTGCGACTCGATCGACTTGCTTTCCCACCCGCGGGCCATCCGTACATTATGCTCTTGCCGTGTCCTTCAAACGCGCGCTGGGTCCCTTCGACGCGACGATGGTGGTCATCGGCGGGATCGTGGGGTCGGGCATCTTCATCAACCCGTACCTGGTCGCGCGGACGCTGGACACGCCGGCGCTGGTCCTCGGCGCCTGGATCGCGGGCGGCGCCATCGCGCTCGCCGGCGCGTTTGCCTACGCGGAGCTCGGACAGCGGCTGCCGAAAGCCGGTGGCCAGTATGTGTACCTCGCCGAGGCCTGGCACCCGGTCGTCGGGTTTCTCTACGGGTGGGCGCTCCTCTTCATGATCGAGACGGGCGCGATGGCCGCGGTGGCCATCTCGTTCGCGCAGTACGCGCTTCGGCTCGCCGGCCAACCCGACACGCTGGTCATGGTCGTCGCCATCGCGGCGATCGTGCTGCTCTCGGCGATCAACTACGTCGGCGTCACGCCGGGCAGCCGGGTCAACAACGTCTTCGTCCTGCTGAAAGTCACCGCGCTCGGCGTCATCATCCTGCTCGCGCTGTGGGGACCGTCATCGCCGTCTTGGCTCACCGCGAGCCGCGGCGACGCCACGCCCTCCGGCGCGCTCGCGTTCGGCGCCGCGCTCATTCCGATTCTCTTTGCGTACGGCGGCTGGCAGAACGCGAACTACGTCGCGGAGGAAATGCGCGATCCGAAGCGCCATCTTCCCCGCGCCCTCATCCTCGGCACCGCGATCGTCGTCGTGATCTACGTGCTGGCGAACGTCGCGTATCTGCGCACGCTCGGATTGACGGGCCTGGCCGCGACCGAAACGCCGGCGGCCGACGCCGCGGCGATGTGGCTGGGTGCGGGAGGCGCGCGGTTCGTGGCGGCGGCGATCGCGATCTCGACGTTCGGGTTTCTCGATCTCGCGATCCTGGCGCCGACGCGCGTGTACTACGCGATGGCCAACGACGGCGCGTTTCTCCCGGCGGTGGCGAAACTCCACCCGCGATTCCAGACGCCGGCCAACGCGATCCTGCTGCAGTCGGCCTGGGCGATCGCGCTGCTCTTCACCGGCAAGTACGGCGACCTGCTCAACACGGTGGTCTTTGCCGATTGGATCTTTTTCGGGTTAACTGTGGCGGGGCTCTTCATGCTGCGACGTCGACAGGGGACACCCGATGGATTCCGCACGCCCGGCTACCCGTGGCTGCCGGCGCTCTTCGTCCTGGTCGCGGTCGTCGTCGTCTACTCCGTGGTGCGAGAGGCCCCGATGCGCGCGGCGGTCGGCGCGGGTCTGCTGCTGATCGGCGTACCGGTGTTCTATCTCTTCAAGAGGAATTCTGCGAATGTCTGACGCTGGCCTGAGTGCGGGCGAGATTCGAGCGCCTTACATGTACTGGGCGAAGACGCGCCCGGTCACCGAGTTCGATCTGGCGGCGAGCAACATGCTCGCGCTGTCGATCGACGAACTCGAAGGCGCGCACGACGCCCTGCAACTGACGGCGGCC
Organism: Acidobacteriota bacterium; assembly: GCA_004297655.1. Taxonomy (GTDB): domain Bacteria; phylum Acidobacteriota; class Vicinamibacteria; order Vicinamibacterales; family SCN-69-37; genus SCUN01. Next base: position 1,765 of record SCUN01000040.1, read on the forward strand.
AACGACGAAGGGTACGGGCCGCTGCTGGCAAGCATCGCCGCGCACTACGGCGTCACGCCGGATCGCGTGATGACCTCGATCGGCTGCTCGGGCGCCAACTTCCTCGTCGTGGCGGCGCACGTGAAGGCCGGCGACGCGGTGCTGATGGAGCGGCCGGGCTACGACCCGCTGGCCGGCGCGTCGCGTCTGATGGGTGCGACGGTGCACCACTTCGAGCGCCGCGCCGAAGAGGGATTCGCGGTCAAGGCGGACGCAATTCGAGCGGCGCTCACGCCGGCGACGAAGCTGGTGATCGTCACGTCGCCGCACAACCCGAGCGGCGCCACGCTCGATCGGGCCACGCTCGAGGCGCTCGACCGGTTGTCAGCCGAGACCGGCGTGCAGATTCTCGTGGACGAGGCCTACCTCGACATCGCCCGGCTGCTCCGATCCGATCCGGAATGGCTGCCCCGCGCCGCCACCCTGAGCCCGCGGTTGATCTCGACGAGCAGTCTGACGAAGTCGTACGGATTGAACGGCCTGCGCTGCGGATGGGCGGTCGTGCCGCCGGGCATGTCGCATCGCCTCCGGCGGACGCGTGACGTCATCGATGGCGTGGGCTCGGCGCCGGCCGACCGGCTCGCCACGCTGGCGTTCACGCAGTTGTCGCGACTCGGCCAGCGCGCCGTACGCCATGTGTCGACGAACCTCGAGATCGTGCGGCGCTTCCTGACCGCGCATCCGGAGCTCGAGTTGCCGGTGCCGCTCGAGGCCTCGATCCTCTTCCCGCGGCTGCGCGGGGTCGCCGACACCGACGCCTTCGCGAGGATGGCCGCCGAGCGTTTCGGCGTCACGGTCGTGCCGGGCCGCTTCTTCGGCGCGCCGGCGCACCTTCGGCTGAGCGTCGCCGGCCCGACCGCCCAACTCGCCGGCGGCCTCGAGCGGCTGGGGGCCGCGCTCGCCGCACGCTAGTCATGGCCATCGCCGAAGACGAATACTCCAGCGCGCACATCCTCGACGCCGAGCGCGGCCGCGCGGCGCGGCGCGGGCGCTTCGAGCGCTTCCAGACCGTGGACGTGCCGCGGCTGCGGGTCATCGGATTCGCGCTGAACGCCGTCGGCGTGGCGGCGCACAACTGGCTCGCCCTGGGCCAATTCTCGCTCGCCGACTCGCTGTTCACCGCGGCGGTCCTGCTCGGCTACGCGCTCGTCGCCTGGATCATCATTCATCTGCTCTGGCGGCGCGTGAAATGGATCGACGTCGGCGATGTCTTCCTCGTCGTCGACATGATCTTCATCGCCTACGTCGTGTATGCGTCCGGCGCGGAGAAGAGCCTCATCTACCTCGTGCTGCTCGCCCGCCCCGCGGACCAGGTGGCGACGACGTTCCGCCGGTCGTTGTTCTTCGCGCACATGGCGCCGCTCGCTTACATCGGCCTGATGCTCTACGTCGCCAACGTCGAGCATCGCGACATCGCGTGGACGATCGAGTGGGCGAAGGTCATCTTCTTGTACCTGATGTCGATGTACATCGCCCTCACGGCCAAGACCGCCGAAGCGCGGCGGAACAAGCTGGCCGAGGCGCGGCGGATCGCCGAGCGCGCGGTGCGGAGCGCCGAGGATCGGCGGCGCGATCTCGAGGACGCGATGCGCAAACTCGAGACCGCGAGCAAGGCGAAGAGCGAGTTTCTGGCCAACGTGAGCCATGAGCTGCGGACGCCGCTCAACAGCGTCATGGGCTGCTCCGACCTGCTGCTCGACTCGCCGCTCACGCGCGAGCAGCGCGAGATGGTCAACGTGCTGCGCGATTCCGCCGATTCGCTCACGCACATCGTCAACGACATCCTCGACCTGGCCCGCGTCGAAGCGCGCCGCATGTCAATCGAGCGGCTGCCGATGCGGCTGCGCGAAGTGGCCGGCGCCACGCTCCGCATGTTCACGGCGCGCGCGCACCACCGGCCGATCGAGCTCATCTGCCACATCGATCACGACGTGCCCGACGGGTTGACGGGCGATCCCGTTCGGCTTCGACAGGTCCTGACCAACCTGCTCGGCAACGCGGTCAAGTTCACTGAGAAAGGCGAGATTGCGCTGAAGGTGACGGTCGAGGAAAGCCGGGAGGACCGCGTCGCGCTCCGCTTCGCCGTCCGCGACACGGGCATCGGCATCCCGAAAGACCGCCAGGCCGCGATCTTCGAAGCGTTCACGCAGGTGGACGGATCGAGCACCCGCAAGTACGGCGGCACCGGCCTCGGCCTCACGATCGCGAACGAACTGGTCGGCCTGATGGACGGCCGGCTCTGGGTCGAGAGCGAGCCCGGGCGCGGCAGCACGTTCTCCTTCATCGCGTGGTTCGGCCGCCAGCCCGACACGGCGCTCGAAGCGCCGTGGGGGCCGGGCGCGCTCACCGCCCTCATCGTCGAGAGCAACGAGGCCGCCCGCAGCGCGCTCGAAGAAGCGCTCAAGTTCTGGTCGGCGGCGGTGCGCTCGACCGGCGGCGGTCACGCGGCGCTGGTCGCCGCGGACCTCGCGCTCGAAACCGGGCAGAAGATCGACATCGCGTTCATCGGCGGCGAGCTGCCGGGCATGACGTCACTCGAGCTGGCCGCGCGTCTCAAAGGCGGGCCGTACAAGATCCCGCGCGTCGTGGTCCTGCTCCGCGGCCGAGAATCCGCGGCCGAGGCCGAGCGCGCCGTGTCGGCGGGCGCGCTCTATCTCGTCAAACCCGCGACGTCGCAGATGCTCAACGAACTGCTCCGCGGCACGTTCGGCCGCGATCAGCAGTCACCCGCCGGTCTGGCGCATTCGCGGCCCCCGTCGCGGCCTCTAAGGGTGCTCGTCGTCGACGACCACGAAGTGAATCACGCCGTCGTCGGCGCGGTCCTCAAGAAATGGGGGCACGGCGTCAGCACGGCGTTCGACGGACAGGAGGCGCTCGACAAGCTGGCGCACGAGACGTACGACGTCGTGTTGATGGACCTGCAGATGCCGGTGCTCGATGGCCTCGACGCGACGCGCCGGATTCGCCAGCGCGAAGCGGAGAGCGGATCGCCGCGCGTGCCCATCATCGCCATGACCGCGCGCGCGATGGACGAAGACCGGGAGAGTTGCCTCGCGGCCGGCATGGACGGCTACTTGTCGAAACCGCTCGACCAGCGCGCGCTGTTCGAGACGCTGGCGCAGCTCGGCGGCGCGGCGGAAATGCCGGTGGCCAGCCACGTGAACAGCAAGGACATCGCGCCGGTGATCAGCGATCCGTCGCTCGTGCAGCACGTCGCGACGCTCTTTCTCTCCACGGCGCCCGGCCAGATCGCCCGCCTGACTCGGGCGCTCGAAGAAGGTGACGCGCAGCAGGCCCGGAGCGTCGTGCACTCGCTCCGCGGCGCCGCCGCCTACTTCGCGGGCGCCGAGACGGCGGCCGCGACCGCGATCGAGAATCTCTGCAAGGACGGCAACGTCGAAGGCGCGGCGTCGTGGTTGCCGCAGCTCAAGGTCGACATGGACGCCCTCTTCGCGAAGCTCAGGACGTTCCTCGGCGTGTCGTCATGAGCGCCCGGATGCCGTCGAGGGCGCGCTGACGCACGCCGGACGGCAGCGGAACCGTGGCCGCGCGCCGACAGGTGCCGACGGTGTCACGCAGTTCCTTCGTCAGCCGGCGGCACCGCGCGCAGCGCCGCGCGTGAGCGGCGATCCGGCGGCAGTCGGCCGCGTCGAGATCGCCGTCCAGAAACGCCGAGAGCCGCTCGGCGAGCATGTCGCACGCGGTCTTCCGCCTGGCCATCACGCTTCCTTCAGCTCCGCGCGCAACCGCGCCCGCGACCGGTGCAGCCGCGTCTTGACGTTGTCTTCGCTCATCTTCGTGATGGCCGCGACCTCTCGGGTCGACAGGCCCTCCATCTCGCGCAGCAGCACGATCATCCGATCGGCCGGCGCGAGCGACGCCAGCGCCGCGCGCAGGCGCTTGCCCAGCCATGAATTAAGCGCGGCCTCGTCGGGCCGCTGAGCGGCGTCGGCGACATCGATCGGCGCGCGGTCGGCGGATGCTGCCGCCGCGTCGATCGAGAGCACCTGCGATGGCTCACCCACACGGCGGCGGCGTTTCATCATGCAGAAGTTTCGAACGGTTCGGAATAGCCACGTCCGAAATCCCGCGGGCTCCCGAATGCCGCGCACATGGCGGAACGTCTTCAGGAGCGACTCCTGCATGACGTCTTCGGCGTCATGCGGATCGCCGCACACGAGCAGGCTGAATCGAAAGGCCGTGGACTGCACCCGCATCAACAAAGTCTCCATCGCCGCGTCCCCGCCAGACGCGGCCGCGCGCACGAGCGCTTCGAACTCGGCGCCTTGAGAGGGATGCAGGTCCCGGCGTTTCGTCACACGCAAAACGTTGTCACGTTTTCCCGCCGGCTGCATCTGTCACCTGATGACGATGAAGAGGACGACGCGCTGGCTGACGGCCCTCGGATGCACGGCTCTGCTGACCGCGGCGGCTCCGGCCGGCGCGCAGACGCTCCTGACGCTCAATGACGCCATCGCAGAGGCGATTGCCGGGAACCCGTCACTGCGCGCGACCCGAGCCGCGCACGATGGCGCCGCGGCGGACGCCCGCGCGGCCCGCGCCGAGTGGTTCCCGCGGATCACCTTCTCGGAAGGCTGGCAGCGGTCGACCGATCCGGTGGCGGCCTTCGGCACGCGGCTCAAGGCCGGTCAATTCGCCGCCGAGGATTTCGGCATCGCCCGGCTCAATCACCCGGCCGCCTTCAACGGCTTCTCGCGGCGCGTCGGCGTGTCCGGCATCCTCTTCGACAGCGGGCGGACCCGCGCGGCTGTCCGCGGCGCAAATCAAGACGCCTCAATCGCAGAAGCGCGGGTCAGCGCCGCCGAAGCGGCGCTCGCCATCGACGTCACGGTCATGTACGGGCGGTACGTCTCGGCATCGGCCGCCGTTGACGCCGCGAACGCCGCGCTGGCGTGGGCGACCGAGGATCTCGCGCGGGCCAGCTCGCGGCGCCAGGCCGGCACGGCCACGGACGCCGACGTCTTCGCGATGTCGGTGCACGTGGCCGACACCAGGCAGCGCCTGATCACCGCGCAAGGCGACGTCGTCATCGCGCGCGCCGCGCTGAACCAACTGATGGGCGCGCCGCTCGATCGCGTCTTCACCGCGACGCTTCCGGCCGTGCCATCCGGCGCGCCCGAACTGAAGGCCCTCATCGACGAGGCGCATCGGCAGCGGCCGGAACTTCGCGAAGCCGGCGCCGCGCTCGCGGCCGCCGAAGCGCGCGCCGAGTTCGCGCGCGCGGGTTGGTGGCCGGCCATCGGCGCCGACGCCGGGTACGAATGGACGGGTCTCGACTTCTCGAGCCGCCAATCCGCCTGGTCGGTCGGCGCCGAACTCCGCTGGTCGCTGTCGACGGGCGGCGCCGAGGCGGCGCAGGCGGCATCCGCGCGCGCCGGCGTCGCCCGAGCGCGCGCCAGCCGGGACGCAGCCATCTCGGCCATCGGCGCCGACGTGATCACCGCGGTCGAGGCGGTGCGCGCCGCCGGAGCCCGCATCGCCGTGAGCGCGGCCAGTGCCGTCGAGGCGCGGGAACGTCTTCGCATCGTGCGCGAGCGCTACGCCGCCGGCCTGGCCTCCGTCACCGATGTGCTCGCGGCCGCCGCCGCCTCCGCCGCGGCCGACGCGTCAGAGACCGCCAATCACGTCGCGGCCGTCACCGCGTGGGCCGCGCTGCAGCGCGCGTCCGGCCAACCCGTTGTGTTCCGTCCATGAGGTCCCCTGTGCGAAATCGCGTGCCCGTCGTTCTCACTGCCATCACCATCGCCACCCTGACCGGCGCCGCCGCATGCACGTCGTCGCGCGAGCCCGCTCCGAGCGAATCCGCGCCGGTCGCCGTCGCGACGTCACCGGTCGCCGAAACGGAGTGGCCGGCGCACTTTGAAGCGGGCGGCGTGCTGCAGGCTCGCACGACCGCCGTCATCGCCAGCCGAGTGCTGGCGCCGGTCACCCTCGTCGCCGTCCGCCCGGGCGACCGCGTGAGACGCGGGCAGATCCTGATCGAACTCGACGGCGCGAGCCTGACCGAAGGCGCGGTCCGCGCCGACGCCTCGGCGGGCGCCGCGGCCGAGGGCGCCGCCGCCGCGGCCGGAGAAGTCGACCGTGCCGACGCCGCGCTGGTGCTGGCGACGGCAACCCATCGCCGCATCGCGGAGCTGAACGCCAGCCGCGCGGCGACGGCACAGGAACTCGACGAGGCGATCGCGGCCCTCGCGGCGGCCCGGTCGAGTGCCGCCATCGCCCGCGCACGACAGCGCGAGGCCGCCGCCGCGCTCGACGCCGCAAACGGCAACCGGCGTGCGGCGCGCGCCGAAGCCGCCTACGCGAAGCTGACCGCGCCGTTCGACGGCCGCGTCGCCAGCCGCGCCGTCGATCCGGGCTCCATGGCCGCGCCGGGCGCTCCGCTGCTCGTCATCGAATCCTCAGACACGCTCCAACTCGACGTCCGCCTCGACGCCGCGCGCGCCGGCGCCGTCACCGTCGGCCAGTCCGTCAGCGTCCGCGTCGATTCCGACTCCCCAACCGCAGCCGCGATCGAAGGCCGCGTTGACGAGATCGCCCGCATCGATACGGACACCCACAGCTTCGCGGTGAAGATCACGCTGCCGAACCACGCCGACTGGCGGTCGGGGCTCTTCGGCCGCGCCCG
>SCUN01000309.1 GCA_004297655.1 Acidobacteriota bacterium
CCGCCGCCTTCGACGCCGCGATGACCCGGCTCAAGCAGGCGTTCACCACGAGCACGGACAAAACCCGCAAGCAGCAGGCCGCCGGCTGGCGCGTGCTGAAGTCGTCGGAAGAGGCGACCGACGGCGCCATCACCTATCTGTGGCTCATCGATCCGGTCGTCAAGACGTCGAGCTACGATCCGATCGCGATTCTGAAAGAAGCCTCGCCGGCCGACGTGCAGCCGGTCTACGACCAGTTGCAGTCGGCGATCGTGTCGATCACGCGCGTGGGGCTGAAGGAACTGCTCAAGATGGGCGGATCCTAGAACTTCAGGCTCGCGCCCACGTAGAACCGCTGCACCGTGGCGTACTTCGGCGTGCCGCGCAGATTCAGCACGCGATAGTCCGCGCGCAGACGCAGCGGGCCCACCAGGCCGATCTTGATCCCGCCCCCGATGTTGGTCGCGAAGCTCGTCTCGCTCGCTGTCCCAAGCGTTTCCCGATACAGCCCGCCGCCGATCGTCGCGTAGAGCTGCGCGCCGCCCGTGGGTGTCTGCACCATCACGTTGCCCATGCCGGTTTTGAGGCCGGGGATCTTCTTCAGCGCGTCCTCAGTGTGGATCGCGCCTTCGACTTCGAAGCCGACGACGAGCAGGCCGATGCCGACGGCGCCGCCCTTGACGGCGTGCCCCGCCGGGGTCGTCGAGCGGCCCAGAAACGCCGTCACGTCGGCCTGAGCCGGAGCGGCCAGCGCGAAGACGGCGGCCAGAGCTATCGCGGAGATCACAAGTCGGTGATGCGTCATAGCCGTTCTATCGGGCGCGCGGGTGGCGTTCCACACCCGTTCAGCAGATAATTTTCAGTAATGGACCTTCGTCTGTCCCCGGAGCAGTCACTTCTACGCGCGTCCGTGCGCGAATTCGCCGAGCGCGAGATCCGGCCGCACGTGATGGCGTGGGACGAGGCCCAGGGATTCCCGCACGAGCTCGTCCGCAAGATGGCCGACCTCGGGCTGATGGGGATCCAGTTCCCGGAGGCGGTGGGCGGCGCGGCGATGTCGGCCGTGGACTACTGCATCGCGATCGAAGAACTCGCGCGCGTGTGCCCGGCGGTGTCGTTGTCGGTCGCCGCGCACAACGGGCTGTGTTCGGCGCACCTCTTCATGTTCGGGAGCGAGGCCCAGAAAGAGCGCTACCTGATCCCGCTGATCAAGGGCGAGATGCTCGGCGCCTGGGGCCTCACCGAGGCCGGCGCCGGGAGCGACGCGGCGGCGATGCGCACCGTCGCGACCAAAGATGGCGGCGGCTGGGTGATCAACGGGTCGAAGCAGTTCATCACCCACGGCAGCGTCGGCGGCGTGATCGTCGCGATGGCCGTGACCGACCGGACGAAGGGCTCGAAGGGCATCTCGGCCTTCGTCATTCCGAAGGGCACCCCCGGGATGCGCGCCGGCCGCAAGGAGAACAAGCTCGGCATGCGCGCGAGCGACACGAGCGAAGTGATCTTCGACAACTGCCGCGTTGGCGCCGAAGCGCTGGTGGGCGTCGAAGGCCAGGGATTCATCAACACGCTGCAGGTGCTCGACGCCGGCCGGATCGGCATCGCGGCCCTGTCGGTCGGCCTCGCGCAGGGCGCCTACGAAGCCGCGCTCGCGTACGCGAAACAGCGCAAGCAGTTCGGCCAGGCGATCGGGACGTTCCAGGCGATTCGCTGGAAGCTGGCGGACCTCTTCACGAAGATCGAGGCGGCGCGCCTGCTGACGTATCGCGCGGCGTCGATGAAGGATGAAGGCGCCCCGCGCACGTCGCTCGAGTCGTCGATCGCGAAGCTCTACGCGAGCGAGATCGCCGTGCGCGCCGCCGAAGAAGGCGTGCAGATCCATGGCGGCTACGGTTTCATGAAGGACTATCCGGCGGAGAAGTACTTCCGCGACGTCAAGCTCTGCACGATCGGCGAGGGCACGAGCGAAATCCAGCGGCTCGTCATCGCCCGCCAGCTGCTGGCCGCGCCGGCGCGCGTGACGGCATGAGCACGCCCGCGCCGGTGACGCTCGCCGACCGGC
>SCUN01000310.1 GCA_004297655.1 Acidobacteriota bacterium
CCTCGTGCAAGTGCGCGGATCGCAACGGGTCACCGATCAGAATCCCGAAGGAAAATACCAGGCGCTCGAACGCTACGGCCGCGACCTCACCGACGCCGCGCGCAAGGGCAAGCTCGATCCCGTCATCGGCCGTGACGATGAGATCCGCCGCGTGATCCAGGTGCTGGCGCGCCGCACGAAGAACAACCCGGTCCTCATCGGCGAGCCCGGCGTCGGCAAGACGGCCATCGTCGAAGGACTCGCCCAGCGCATCATCCGCGGCGACGTCCCGGAGGGCCTCAAGGACAAGAAGATCGTCGGCCTCGATATGGGCGCGCTGGTGGCCGGCGCTAAGTACCGCGGCGAGTTCGAAGAACGCCTCAAGGCCGTGCTCAAGGAAGTCACCGACAGCGAAGGCCAGATCATCCTGTTCATCGACGAGCTGCATACGGTCGTCGGCGCCGGCGCGTCGGAAGGTTCGCTCGACGCGTCGAACATGCTTAAGCCGATGCTCGCGCGCGGCGAACTCCACACGATCGGCGCGACGACGCTCGACGAGTACCGCAAGCATATCGAGAAGGACGCCGCGCTCGAACGGCGCTTCCAGCCCGTCCAGGTCGGCGAACCGACGGTCGAAGACACGATCAGCATTCTGCGCGGCCTGCGGGAACGCTACGAACTGCATCACGGCGTGCAGATCAAGGACTCGGCGCTCGTCGCCGCCGCGATGCTCTCCCACCGCTACATCGCCGATCGCTTCCTGCCCGACAAGGCCATCGACCTGGTCGACGAAGCCGCGTCGCGTCTGCGCATGGAGATCGACTCCATGCCGGCGGAACTCGACGAAGTCGAGCGCCGCATCATGCAGCTCGAGATCGAGCGCGAGGCGCTGCGCAAGGAGAAGGACCCCGCCTCGAAAGACCGCCTGAGCAAGCTCGAGAAGGAACTCGCGGAGCTGAAGGAGAAGAAATCCGGGCTCGCCGCCCAGTGGCAGAAGGAAAAGGCGCAGATCCAGTCGGCGCGCGGCAAGAAGGAAGAGCTGGACAAGCTGCGCGTGGAACTCGAACGGCTGCAGCGCGCCGGCGAATACGCGAAGGCGTCAGAACTTCAGTACGGCCGCATTCCGGAACTCGAACGGCAGATCCATGCCGCCGAGACGGGCTCCGCCGAAGGCAAGCCCGCGATGCTCAAGGAACACGTCGACGAGGAAGACATCGCCGAGGTCGTTTCGCGCTGGACGCACATCCCCCTCAGCCGGCTCATGGAAGGCGAAGTCCAGAAGCTCGTGCAGATGGAATCGCGCCTTCACAACCGCGTCGTCGGCCAGGACGAAGCCGTCGTCGCCGTCGCCAACGCGATCCGGCGCGCGCGCGCCGGCCTCCAGGATCCCAATCGCCCGCTCGGCAGCTTCATCTTCCTGGGCCCCACCGGCGTCGGCAAAACGGAACTCGCCCGCGCGCTGGCGGAATTCCTGTTCGACGACGAGCAGGCGATGGTGCGGATCGACATGTCGGAGTACCAGGAGAAGCACACGGTCTCGCGCATGATCGGCGCGCCTCCCGGGTACGTGGGCTACGAGGAGGCCGGGCAGTTGACCGAAGCGGTCCGCCGCCGGCCGTACGCGGTCGTGCTCTTCGACGAGATCGAGAAGGCGCATCCCGAAGTGCTCAACGTGATGCTGCAGTTGCTCGACGACGGGCGGCTGACCGACGGCAAAGGGCGCACGATCGACTTCCGGAATACCGTGGTCATCATGACGTCGAACGTCGGCGGCGAGGACGCGCTGCGGGCACACTTCCGGCCGGAGTTCCTCAACCGCATCGACAACATCGTCTTCTTCCACTCGCTGTCGAAGGAGCACATCCGCAAGGTCATCGACATCCAGATTCGCGGACTGCTCAAACGGCTCGAAGAACGAAAGATCACGCTGACTTTGACTGATGCGGCCCGCGACCTCCTGATCGAAGAGGGCTACGACCCGACGTATGGCGCGCGGCCGCTCAAGCGCGTCATTCAGAAGCGCGTGCTCGATCCGCTCGCGCTCGGCGTGTTGGAAGGCAAGTTTCCCGAAGGCTCGACGGTTGTCGCCGACGCGGGTGGCGACGGGCTGACGTTCGAGGTCAAGGCGAAGCGTTAGACGTCGCGGAGCGCTTTCACCGGATCGATCGTCGCGGCCCGGCGCGCCGGGGCGACGGTCGCGCAGAGCGCGGTCGCAAGCAGTAACAGCACCGCGGCGGCGTAGGCCGTTGGCTCAAGCGGCGCCGTGCCGAAGAGCATCGCGGCGATCATCCGGCTGCCCCACATCGCCAGCGACACGCCAACCACGCATCCGAGCACCGAAGCCGCCAGGTTCTTCATCACCACGTCGCGCATCAGGCGCGACGGCGTGGCGCCAAGCGCGGTTCTTACGCCGAACTCTTTCGTGCGCTGCGCCACGGCAAAGCTCGTGACGCCGTAAACGCCCATGACCGCCAGGAGCAGCGCGAGCCCGCCGAACGCGATCGTCAGCCTCGAGAGAAACCGCGCCCGGCCGTACGCGCGATCGAGGTGAGCGGCCATCGTGTTCACCCCGGAGATGGGCTGCGTGGGGTCGACCCGCGCGGCCGCGGCGCGGATGGCCGGCACTGCCGCCAACGGGTCACCAACCGTTCTCACCGCGATCGCCATCATCGGAAACGATGACTGCCCATATGACAGGTAGACCTCAGGCCGCGCCGGTGAACCCGGGCCCATGTGTTTGATGTCACTGACGACGCCGATCACCGTCATGATCGGAGAATCGGCATCGCGACCGTACTTGAGGCGCTGGCCGAGCGGGCTGGCGTCGGGCCACTCGGCGCGAGCCAGCGACTCGTTGATCACGACCACGCGCTGTGACTGCCGCGTGTCGGTGATCACGAAATCTCGTCCGGCGATCAGGCGCATGCCGAGCGTGTCAAACCAGTGGTCGCCCACGATCTGCAGGCCGATCCGGCGCTCCTCGCCGGGCGGCGGCAGCGGCCGGCCCTCGACGAATACCTGCGCGCCGAAGTCGTCGCCGCCGATCGGCAGCGTGACGGCACCGGCCGCAGCTCGCACACCAGGCATCGCGCGAACGGCTTCGAGAACGCGGTTGAAGAAGTCGAGTTGTTTCGCTTGATACTCCGCTCGTTCGCCGGTCAGCATCACGTCGAACGTCAGGAGGTTCTTGACGTCGAAGCCCACATCAACGTGTTGCAGCCGCATGAGGCTTTGGCCGAACAGCGCCGCGCCGGCCAGCAATGCGACGGTCAGCGCGACTTGCACGGCGACGAGGCCCTGCCGGAGCCGGCCGCGGCCGCGCTCGGCGGCACCGGCGGTTCTGAGATCGTCCGCGGACCGATCACGCCAGAGCGCCATGGCCGACAGGCCGCCGAGCACGATGCCGGTCGCGATCGTCGCGAGGGTCGCCGCTCCGAGCACGCCGGCATCGATCGTCGCCGCCCCGAGCCGGCCCACGCTGGCGGGCGCCATCAGGACCAGGACCTTCAGACCCAGCGAGGCGAGGCCGACACCGGCCACACCGCCGGCTCCCGCGAGCACGAGTGCTTCTGCCGCCAGTTGCCGCGCCAATCGCCCGCGGCTCGCGCCGAGTGCGGAGCGAACGGCAAGCTCACGGCGCCGCCCGGCTTGCCGCACGAGCAGCAGATTGCCGACGTTCACGCATGCGCCCAGAGCGAGCAGCCCGCTCGCGAGCCAGACAAACAGCATCGGCTGCTCCACCGATCCGAGCAGCTGCTCTCGCGCGCCCACGAGCCCCGCAGACCGTCCGCCGTCGCTGTCAGGAAACGTCCGGCCCAGCTCGGCGGCGACACCGGCGATCTCGGCTCGAGCGGACTCCATCGAGCGGCCCGCGCGGAGGCGTGCGACCATCCGCAAAAAGCCCATGCTGCGGTTCTTCGTGATGTCCTCGTCGGTCCCGACCGGCCGCTCGGGCACTTCCGATGGGTTGGCACAGGTCCAGAACAGCGGCGCCGATTCCGCGGTGGTCGTCGGGGTAATCGACGGCCAGTAGAAGTCCGCGGGCATCACGCCGAGCACGGTGCGGCGTGTGCCGTTCATGACGATCGCCGTTCCGACAATGGCCGGGTCGGACTGAAATTGATCGGCCCAGAGCCGGTGACTGAGGACCACGGCGTCGCGGTCGGATTCGTTCGTCCGGAAGGTGCGGCCGAGCGCCGGCGGCGAGTCGAGCACATCGAAGAAGTCCGACGACACGCTCGCGCCAAACCATCGCTCCGCCGGCCCCCGGCCCGTGACGGTCATCGACATGTGCCCGATCAACGCGGCGTGCTCGAACGCGGTGACCCGGGTTCGAAAATCCAGCGCGCGGGCCGGCGCCATCGGCTGCAGGGCACCCGACGAGATGACGTTCCAGACAAACACCACGCGGCCGGCATCACGAAATGGGAGCGGCCGGATCAGCACGGCTTCGAACATGCTGAAGAGCGCGGTGTTCAGGCCCAGCGCGACGGCCAGGATCGCGACGATCGCAAGGGCGCTCGCAGGGCGGGCGCGATGCTGCCGCCACGCGCCACGCACATCGGAACCCCAGCCACGCCACCAAGGCGTTCGGTTGACTCGACTGTCCTGCATATTCCTCCGCGCATCGCGCGCGCTCCGGAGAAGGGCGGCGACAAGCGGCCACACCCGTTGGTGGCGATCGACGAGATCAGAGACGACCTCGTCTCGATACGCGGCGGGAATCCGGCGCGCGACGATCCGGACGAGCGCCGACCGCCAGCCCCTCACTGGCCTCGTCCTTTGCCCAGCGCGGCTTCAAGCCCGCTCGCCAGCGTTGCGTACTGCCGCCATGCGCGGCGGACCTCCGCGAGCCCGGGCTTGAGAAGAACGAAGTGCCGACGGGCCCGTCCCCCTCGCTCGCCGGTGGGCTCACCCATGTAGGACCGGACGAGGCCGCGCTGCTCCAGCCGATCCAAAGTCGGATAGATCGCGCCGGGCGTCACGTCGCGGCCGGTGGTCGCCGCGATCTCTTCGCGGATCGCCGCGCCATAGGCGCCCTCCCCCGCCCGCATGAGGCCGAGGAGGATGACGAGTTCGAGTTCACCGAGGCTGCTTCTGGGCGGCATATCTACTATTTAACAGTACATATGACGGCGATTGCAACGATCTGGTTGGCTGGTTACCGACGATACCCGGCGGCTTTCCAGAGCGCGGCCGTGCCGTAGAGCTTTCCGGCGGCGACCACCCGCGAGGCTTTGCGGATGTTCTTGATGTCCGCGAGCGGGTCGGCGTCGAGAATCACGAGGTCGGCGCGTTTGCCAGCCTCGACGGTGCCCACCTCCCCATCGAGCTTCATCGCGCGCGCGGACACGACCGACGCGGC
>SCUN01000311.1 GCA_004297655.1 Acidobacteriota bacterium
TGCCGCGCGGCGTGCACGTGAACGTCCAGGAAGGCGACCGCGTCCGCGCGGGCGAGCCGCTCATGGACGGTCCGCGCAACCCGCACGACATCCTCGCGGTCCTCGGCGAACGCGAGCTGCAGCGCTACCTCGTGAACGAAATCCAGGAGGTCTACCGCCTGCAGGGCGTCGGCATCAACGACAAGCACATCGAGGTGATCGTCCGGCAGATGATGCGCTGGGTGAAACTCGAGGAGGTGGGCGACACGGAGTTCCTCGTGGACGAACAGGTGGACAAGTTCCGCTTCCACGAAGAGAACGAGCGCGTGCTCGCCGACGGCGGCGCGCCGGCGAAGGGCCGTCCGCTCCTCCTCGGCATCACCAAGGCGTCGCTGTCGACCGACTCGTTCATCTCGGCGGCGTCGTTCCAGGAAACGACGCGCGTGCTCACCGAGGCGTCCATCTCCGGCAAGGTCGATTTCCTCCGCGGCCTGAAGGAGAACGTCACGATGGGCCGTCTCATCCCGGCCGGCACGGGCTTCGATTTCTACCGCCACGTGACGATCCCGGCCGACGAGCCGCCGCCACCGCCGCCGCCGTCGCCCGACGAGCTCGAGCTGCAGCGTGAAATGGACGACTACGCCGACGCCGACTTCGGCTTCGGCCGCGACGACGAATAGCACATGAACCTTGGAGGGCCGTAGAGGGCCTTGGAGTGAGCTCCCAACGAGCTTTCCCCATGGCACTCCATGGCCCTCCACGGTGAATGCCCTTGAACAACCCATCCAGCCCACGTCTTTGCCCGAACTGCGGCCTGTTGGTGGCGGCCGATACGCGCGCCTGCCAATGCGGCTACACGTTCGGCTCCGTCGCTGACGCCACCACGGCGGCCGGACGGCTGCGCGAGACGGTCGATCTCTTCAGCGCGAAGGAAGCCCTCGCGATCGCCTATCAGGCGGTCCATGAGCTCAAAGGCGGCGTCGTCCGGTGGATGGCGATCATCGGCGTGTTTCAGCTGCTGCCGATGATCGTGATCAGCCCGAAGCCCGAGACGCCGCGCGACCTGGCGACGTTCATGGCCGTCGCCTTGCTCTCGGCCTGGACGAACTACGGCCTCAACCGCGCGGCGATGCGCCGGATGCGCGGCGAGACGACGACGTTCTGGGAATCGCGCGTGAACGCGCGCGAGTTCGGCGCCATCCTGCTGACGATTCTGGTGATGGTGATTCCCGTGACGATCGGGATCATCCTGTTCGTGGCGCCCGGCGTGTACCTGCTCCTGACCTGGTCGCAGGTGACGTTTCTGATCCTCGACGGACGGGCGCGGCACGTGGACTCGCTCCGCGCGAGCGAGGAGCTGACGCGCGACCGCCGGATCGAGATCTTCCTGGTGATGATGGTGCCGCTGCTCCTGACGCTGCCGGCCAGAATCCTCGAGGCCGCCGTGCCCACCGGCGGATCGATGATGTCGCCGGGGTTCATCCTCTTCCTGGTCTCGACGCTCTGGCAGATGCTGGTCCTGACCTTCGGCGCCTTCGCGAGCGCGGTCGTCTACCAGATGCTGCTCAACAGCAAGAAGAACCGCCAACCGTAAACAACTCAGCCCCTTTGATAGTATGCCGCCTCTGATGACCTCCGACGCACAGCCCTCCGCCGCCCAGCGCGCGCTTCCGATCCTCCTGTTCCTCTTCATCGGCAGCGGGTGCGCGGCGCTCATTTACGAGATCGTCTGGTTCCAGCTGCTGCAGCTCGTGATCGGCTCGTCGGCCGTCTCGCTTGCGGTGCTGCTCGGCACGTTCATGGGCGGCATGTGCCTCGGCAGCCTGCTCTTGCCGAAATACGTGAGCCCGAAGGAACACCCGCTGAAGGTCTACGCGTTCCTCGAACTCGGCATCGCGGCCTGCGGCCTCTTCGTGCTCTTCGGGGCGCCGCTCATCGGCGGCTGGTATGACGCGCTCGGCCTGCAGGGCATGCCCGGCATCATCGGCCGCGGCATCGTCGCGGCGATCTGCCTGTTGCCGCCCACGCTGATGATGGGCGCGACGCTGCCGGCGATGTCGCGGTGGGTCGAGACGACGCCCGCCGGTGTCTCGTGGCTGGGATATTTCTACGGCGGCAACATCGCGGGCGCCGTCGTCGGCAGCCTGCTTGCCGGTTTCTATCTGCTGCGCATGTTCGACATGGTGACCGCGACCGTCGTGGCGATCGCGCTCAACGTCGTCGTTGCGAGCATCGGCTTGTGGCTGGCGGGCCGCACGCCGCACGAGGCGGCGGTGGAGACGAAGACGAAGTCGGAATCGGGTGTGCGGTCGGTCTACATCGCGATCGCGCTCTCGGGTCTCACGGCGCTGGCGAGCGAAGTCATGTGGACGAAGGTGCTGTCGCTGCAGTTCGGCGCGACAACCTACACGTTCTCGCTGATCCTGGCCGTGTTTCTCACGGGCCTGGGTATCGGCAGCACCGTCGGCGCGTCGCTCGCGAAGAGCGTCGCCCGTCCGCGGGTGGCGTTTGGCTGGTGCCAGATGCTGATTTGCGGCGCCATGGCGTGGGCGGCGTATCAGATGTTCGAATCGCTGCCGTTCTGGCCGATCAATCCGTCGATCTCGTCGCAGCTGAACGGCACGGTGAACGCCGACGCGTTCAACTTCCAGCTCGACCTCGTGCGTTGCTTCTGGGTCGTGCTGCCCGGCGCGATTCTGTGGGGCGCCAGCTTCCCGCTCGCGCTCGCGGCCGCGGCGTCGAAAGGCCAGGATCCGGCGAAGCTCGTCGGCGGCATCTACGCGGCCAATACCGTGGGCGCGATCGTGGGCGCGCTGCTCGCAAGCGTCGTCCTCGTGTGGTTCTTCGGCTCGCAGCACGCGATCCAGCTGATGATCGGCGTCTCGGCGCTGTCGGGCCTGATGATGCTGGCGCCGGCGGTGAGCGAGACGGACGCGAAGGGCTTCAAGTGGGGCCCCGCGATTCTCCTGATCCTGGCGACGGGTGGCGCGGGGCTGCTCGTGCGGAACGTCCCGCAGATTCCCGGCATCCTGATCGCCTACGGCCGCTATGCGGCCACGTGGGTGGGGCAGAACGAGATCATCTACGCGCAGGAAGGCCTGCAGGCGTCGGTCGCCGTGTCTCGGACGCCGACCGGCGTGCTCAATTACCACAACGCTGGGAAAGTCCAGGCATCGAGCGAGCCGCAGGACATGCGCCTGCAGCGCATGCTCGGGCATTTGACGACCCTGATTCCGCCCGATCCGAAGCGCGTGCTCGTCATCGGCTGCGGCGCGGGCGTCACGGCCGGCGCGGTGTCGATCAGTCCGTACGTCACGAATCAGACGATCGCGGAAATCGAGCCGCTCGTGCCGTCCAGCGTGTCGAAGTACTTCGGCGAGCACAACTACAACGTCGTGACCAACCCGAAGGTGCACGTGCAGATCGACGACGCGCGGCATTACCTGCTGACGTCGAAAGAGAAGTTCGACGCGATCACGAGCGATCCGCTCGATCCGTGGGTCAAGGGCGCGGCGTCGCTCTATACGAAGGAGTTCTTCGACGTCGCGAAGGCCCACCTCAATCCGGGTGGCGTCGTAACGCTCTTCGTGCAGATGTACGAGAGCAACGAGGCCGCGGTCAAGAGCGAGATCGGCACCTTCCTCGAGTCGTTCCCGAACGGCATGGTGTTCGGCAACACGCAGAACGGCCGGGGCTACGACCTCGTGCTGCTCGGCCAGGTCGAGGAGACCAGGATCGACGTGGACGCGATGCAGGCCAAGCTCGACCGGCCCGAGATGGCGCCGGTCGCGCAGTCGCTGCGTGAGGTGGGTTTTGCCAACGCCGTCGAACTCTTCGCGACGTTCGCGGGTCAGAAGGTGGACCTGGCCAACTGGCTGAAGGACGTGCAGATCAACCACGACCGCAACTTGAAACTCCAGTACCTCGCCGGCCTGGGTTTGAACCTCTATCAGTCGGACAAGATCTACGCGAACATGCTGCAGTATCCCTTCCGGTTCCCGACCAACATCTTCTCGGGGTCGGAGACGACTTTGCAGGCCCTGCGCGACCAGATGTACCGGGCCCAGAGCCGCTAGGAAATAGGATCGGGAGTTATTTCGAAATAACTCCCGATCCTATTTCCGCTATATCCGACTACTTCCCGAACAGTCGAACCTCGCCCACGCTCCAGGTCCATTTCGCGCCGCGCGGGTGGCTGATGAGCTTGACCGCCAGCGCCGGCGGCGCGGGCGCGATTGGGATGCGCATCGCGACGTTCGCGGACATGGCGAGGGCCGCGCGCACGGAGAGGCCGCCGGTGGCGCCGCGGAAGGCGGTCACCTCGCCCTGGTCCGTGACGAGCACGATCTCCAGATCGCGCGCGTAGCTGCCCGCCCACAGGCCCTGGTCGATCTCGACGACATCGACGACGGCGGGTTTGGCGAGGGTTAGCGTGACGACGTCCGTCGCGATTTCGCCGTTGATCTGGCCGTGCCATCGCGTGTTGGACCGGCCGTCGATCAGCTTCTCCGGCTCGGCCCCCTCGGGTCGGTTGGTGGCGTCGATGGCGCTTACGGGGAGTTGGGCGCCGGCCGAGGCCGGTTCAGGCCGTCGCGTCTGCTGGGGGAGCAGGAACCAGACACCGCGGGCGGTACGCTCGAGGAGTTCAGCGCCTGGCGCAGCCGCGACGAGCGCGCTTTCCACCCCGTTGACGTCGCGCGCCGAGTCCACGAAGGCCGCGATCGGGCCGACTTCGCGGATGGCATCGAGCGCCGTCGCGTCGCCGTCTTTCAGCGCGACGCCCAGCGCGTGGTAGTGCGCCGGCAGGTAGCCGCTGAACCCGTTGATGAGCGGCTGGCGGTGGTCGAGTTGATGGAGCAGCGCGAGCGTGTTGGCTTCGTAGGTCATCTCGATCGGCAGTTCCATGACCAGCGTGCCGGCGGCCCGTCCGCGCTCCGGAATCACGAGCTTCTCCGGCAGCCCCGCCACCGGCATCACGATCCACCCCTCCGCCAGGATCGCCAAAGCAAGAAACGACACCGGGAGTCGTTTTCTCCACAAAACCGTGGCGGTAAGCCCTTTCGCGTCAAGAGGTTGAAGCCGAGGATTCTCGGAAGAAACGACTCCCGGTGTCATTCTCATGAACGCCAGGGCGGCGGCCTGGGAGAGGCAGAGGATCATCAGCAGGCCGAAGCGGGCGGGGACGCGGACCGAGTCGAAGCCGGGCAGGTACAGCAGCCAGGCGTACGGCGGCTTGTAGAGGATCTGCGTCGCGCCAAAGCGGGGTTCGGGGCCGAGGGCGAAGAAGTACATCGTGATGCCGGCCAGGACGTAGAACGCGAGGGGCGAGCGCGAGGCCCAGGCGCGCCTCATGATTGGCCCGGTCGCAAACGCTCCGAGGCCCAGCCAGAACGCGACCGTCAGCAGCCGTGACGGGCGATGCACGCTGAGCGACAACGGACCGAGATGCAGCTCCGATCCGCCGGTGAGCATGACGAGGAGGGCGAGCGCGGCGGCGGTGATCGCGAGAGCGAAGACCGTCCAACGTCCGGCCGTCCAACGTCCAGCGTGCCTGACCGAACGTTGAACGCTGGACGTCTGGACGTTGGACGTCTCGCGCGACGGCCGCCTGATCGCGACGAACACGCCGACCGCGATCAGCGCGAGCATCGCCAGCCCCGGATACAACTCGCCCTCCGGGCCGGGCGCGACCGTCCAGTGCGATGAGAGCCAGGCGCGCGGAGACGCCGCCCAGAGAGCGCTCAGGTCCGCGCTGAATTGGCGAATCTCGCTGATCTGCCGTGAGAGTCCGAACGCATGCTGACGCTGGGCGTAGCCGATGAGCATCGGCACGAGCGGCAGCGACGCGACCGCGGCCGTGGCGCCGACGCTGAGCCAGTCGCGCCAGCGGCGCGCGAACCAGAGCAGCCAGAGGCCGACGAGCACGGGGTAGTAGGCGAGAAAGTACCCGTTGGTGAATCCGTTCAGCATCCAGCAGGCGCCGAAGGCCGCGAGGGCACGCCACCGGGCTTTTCGCGCCGAAGCCTCGGCGGAGGCGGACGCCTCGATGTAGCTGTGCAGCGCCGCCAGGCCGAACGCCATCCAGCACGACCACAAGACCTGCATGTGCGACAACTGCGCGATGCGGTACGGACTGAAGCCGAACGCCAGCGCCGCAAGGAGCGCCGCGTCATCCCGCTTCGTCAGCCGGCGCGCGAGGACGAACGCCGCGGCGAACGCCATCGGGCCTGAAAGAACGAACGCGATGTTGTGGGTGGCGATGGGCCCGACGCCCGCCCATTGAAGGGGCGTGGTCAGCGGCATGAACGCGATCAGCGCTTCAGACAGCGCGAACGTGCCGGCGAGCGGCACGAACATCGGCGCATCCCACCACGCCGCGGTGAGCGGCACGTGGTGCGCGTTCCACCAGAGAATCCAGGTCTCGAGGATCGGATCGCCCAGGTCGGACGGCAACGCCGTGCCGAGGTGCGTAAGGAGCGGCCACGCCGAGATCAGCGTGAGGACGGCCGCGAGCGCGAACGCTCGCCGCATCAGTACCGCCAGCTCGTGAGATCCGCTCCCGCCGGCGCGTACTTCGTGATCTGGCCGACCATCTTCGCCATCATCTCGTCGCGCGGCGGACCCCAGCAGTGCGGCGCCATCGGCTGGAACACCGTCTCGCCCGTCCACTTCGGGTTGTCGGCCTTCTTCAGGAACTCATCCAGCATGTGCACGCCCATGTTGAGGAAGTACGAGTCCGCGTCGCCCACGTAGACGTTTATCTTGTTGGCCAGTTTGGGGCCGAGGGTCTTCCAGTCTCTTTCCAGGATGTACCGCAGGTCGTAGTGTTCCTTCCAGTACGCGGCGACCTGCTTGTTGATCTTGCCGGTCGTCTTGTCCCAGATCCGCTGCGGATAGCCGTCGGCGCCCACCGGACCGTAGGTCGCCTCCCAGATATCCCACTGGCCGCCGGATCGCGACTTGTCCCCGACGACCAGCTCGTACCAGTTCTCGTCTTTCATCATCGACTGGACGTTGCCGTCAGGCCGGCGCTGATTCGGCCGCTCGACCTTCATCCAGCCCCGATCGATGAAGTACGCGTTGTCATCGTCGTAGACGTTCACGATCTGGTGATAGCGGAAGTCCACGCCGTCCGGGCAGGTGGAGAAGACGCCGCCGTAGAAATCCGGATAGAAGATCTGGTGCGCGAGCGAGATCCAGCCGCCTGTCGACCCGCCGGTGAGGATGCGCGCCCACGGCTCGCGGATCACGCGGAACTTCGTCTCGATCTCGGGCAGCAGCTCCTGCATGATCGCGTCGCCGTACGGCCCGTTGTTCTCGGAGTTCACGCCGTACGAATCGTCGTAGTACGGCGACGGATGCTGGAGCGAGACGTTGATCACGCGCGGCTGCGGCCCGGCCGGCGCCGCGGGCGCGTTGCCGCCGCGGCCGCGCGCGCCACCGCCGCCGGTGTTGCCGCGCGGGAAATGGCCCTGCGTGTAGATGATCGGGTACTTCACGTTCGGATGTTCCGCGTACCCGGCCGGCAGCGTGACGATCGCGCCGAGGTACATCGGCTGGCCCCACCACCTGGTGAGGATCTGGCTCTGGATCTTGATGAACTTCTGCGTGTCGGTATCGACCGACGCCGGGATCGGCGGGATGACGTTTGCCGCGGTCAACGTGATCGGCGCTGACGAAGACGACGAGGGATCCCAGTGAATCTGAACGGGCGTGCCGCTGATATTGCCCGGCGAGATCTTCCAGTTCTGTCCTTCCCACTGGTCCTGATGCAGCCACACCGTGTGGCCGTCGGCGCGCGCGAACTTGGTGTAGACGTTCACGAACGCCTGAGCCCAGTAGTCGCCGGCGGGGAGGTCCCGGAGGGACTTCAGCGGATAGCCCAGCGCGGACGCGTCGATCGTCACCTTCGCGCCCGGCGCGAGCTGATCGACGTTCACGCCGAAGAGCGGCACGCCGGTGGTGTCGGTCTGCTGGATTGGCGTGCGCTCGTTGGTCTTGCTGATCGCCACGTAGACGCGGCCGGTGATCGGCCCGGCGTGCGCGGTGGCCGGAAACGACACGGTGAAGCCCGGATTGGCTCCGCGTTGCGCGGTGAGCGCTGCGGGGAGGGCGAGGAGGCACGCGAGAAGGACGCCGCCGATGATTCGCATGCCGCCGAGACTACCAAATGCTAGTATCCGCGGCTATGAAGAAGCTCATTCTGGCGTTCGCGCTGGCGCTGGCTGTGTCGCCGGCCCTGGCGTTCCGCGAAGCGCCGACGAAGCTGACCGACGCCGAGTTCTGGAAGCTGTCGGCGGATCTCTCCGAGCCGGGCGGGTACTTCCAGTCCGACAACATCCTCTCGAACGAGCTGGGCTTCCAGACGATCATCCCGGATCTCGCGAAGATCGTGAAGCCGGGCGTCTACATGGGCGTGGGCCCGGAACAGAACTTCACCTATATCGCCGCGCTCAAGCCGAAGATGGCGATCATCACCGACATTCGCCGCGGCAATCTCCAGCTGCATCTCATGTACAAAGCGCTCTTCGAGATGGCGGCCGACCGGGCGGACTTCGTCGGGCTGTTGTTCTCGAAGAAGCGTCCCGAGGGCCTGACGGCCGCGGCGCCGATTGACGAGATCTTCACGAAGTACGGCGCCGTGCCGACGACCGAGGCCGTGTACAACGAGACGTGGAAGCGGATGATCGATCACCTCACGAAGGCGCCGCACACGCTGCCGCTCGACAAGAGCGACATCGACGGCATCAAGTTCGTGTTCGATCATTTCTATTCGTACGGCCCGTCGATCACCTACAGCTCGGCGACCGGCGGCGGCGGCCGCAACATGGCGAACTACGAGCAGTTGATGCGGACCAACGACGGGACCGGCCAGCAGCGGAGCTACCTCGCGACCGACGAGGCCTTCAAGTTCATGCAGGACCTCGAGTCGAAGAACCTGCTCGTGCCCGTCGTCGGTAACTTCGCCGGGCCGTCGGCCATCCGGGCGGTCGGGAGTTACATCCGCGAGCGCGGCGAGACGGTCATGGCGTTCTACCTCTCGAACGTCGAGGACTACCTTCCGATGGGCGGCACCTGGGAGCGCTTCTGCAACAGCGTCTCGAGCCTGCCCCTCACCGAGACGAGCACCTTTATCTATGGCGCCCGCCCGTCGGGCGGCTTCCCGGGCGGCGGCCTGGCGTCCTACTACCGGAACATCCAGGCGGACGTAAAGGCCTACAACTGCAAGCCCTGAGCGGCCCTTGCCGGGCTGCCAGGGGGCGAAGACCTGGCGAACCATGCCCGTGATCTTGCCCAGTCGCCGAATAGTTCGTGTTATACTCGCAAGGTTGTTGAGGAGCTTAGGACACCCTATCTAAGCTCCCTGTCAGAGAGAAGCTTCCAGCTTCCTGACGTTTCCGCGCAATTGGCGCTTCGCCTTCAGGGCGAGGTCTCCCAATCGCCACCGCTGATGCTCAGCAATAGGGGAATGTTTTGAGCGCCGAGCCGTCGAGTCTCGACGGTTCTCAGGCTCAGAACGAAATAACCGCTGCGGCGGAGCGCGAGCCTGTGGCTTGCGCCAAACGCAGCTTTGTTCAGGTTGTCTATGCCGACGATTAGCCAGTTGGTCCGATTCGGACGCGAGAAGGTTCTGACGAAGACGAAGAGCCCGGCGCTGCAGAGCAGCCCGCAGAAACGCGGCGTCTGTGTGCGCGTGTTCACCCAGACCCCCAAGAAGCCGAACTCCGCGCTCCGCAAGGTCGCGCGCGTCCGCCTCACGAACGGCATCGAAGTCACCACCTACATCCCGGGCGTCGGCCACAACCTCCAGGAGCACTCGCTCGTGCTCATCCGCGGCGGCCGTGTGAAGGATCTCCCCGGCGTGCGGTACCACGTCGTTCGCGGCACGCTCGACACCGTCGGTGTCGCGGGCCGCATGCAGGGTCGTTCGAAGTACGGCGCCAAGCGCCCGAAGAAAGCCTAAGGACTAACCAATGCCGCGTCGAAGAGAAGTACCCAAGCGTGAAGTGCCGGCTGATCCGATCTACGGCAGCCAGCTCGTGACCAAGTTCATCAGCACGATCATGAAGGACGGCAAGCGGTCCACCGCCGAGCGCATCATGTACAAGGCGCTCGCGATCGTCCAGGAAAAGACGAACGACGAGCCCGTCAAGACCTTCAAGAAGGCGATCGAGAACGCCAAGCCGGCGCTCGAAGTGAAGTCGCGCCGCGTCGGCGGCAGCAACTACCAGGTGCCGGTCGAAGTGAACCCGAACCGCCGCCTGTCGCTGGCGATCCGCTGGGTCGTCGAGTTCGCGCACGAGCGCGCCGACGGCAAGACCATGCAGGAAAAGCTGGCCAACGAATTTCTGGATGCCGCGAACATGCGCGGCGGCGCGGTGAAGAAGCGCGAAGACGTTCACCGCATGGCCGAAGCCAACAAGGCGTTCGCCCACTACCGCTGGTAAGGACGAATTCGACTCATGGCTCGTAATATCCCTCTCGCTCGTTGTCGCAACATCGGCATCTGCGCGCACATCGATGCCGGCAAGACGACCACGACCGAACGCATTCTGTTTTACACGGGCATCACCTACAAGATCGGTGAGGTTCATGAAGGCACGGCCGTCATGGACTGGATGGAGCAGGAGCAGGAGCGCGGCATCACGATCACGTCGGCCGCGACGACCTGCAGCTGGCGCGACATCCGCATCAACATCATCGACACGCCCGGCCACGTGGACTTCACGGCCGAAGTCGAGCGCTCGTTGCGCGTGCTCGACGGCGCCGTCGCCGTGTTCGACTCGGTCGCCGGCGTCGAGCCGCAGTCCGAGACCGTCTGGCGCCAGGCCGACAAGTACCGCGTGCCGCGCATCTGCTTCGTCAACAAGATGGATCGCATCGGCGCGAACTTCATCCGCACCTACGAGCAGATCGAAAGCAAGCTCCAGGCGAACCCCGTCGCCCTGCATCTCCCGATCGGCATCGAAGAGAACTACCTCGGCGTCGTCGACCTGATCAAGATGAAGGCGATCGTGTGGCGCGACGACAAGATGGGCTCGGCCTACACGGAAGAGGAAATCCCGGCCGACATGCTCGAGCAGGCCAAGGAATTCCGCGAGAAGCTGATCGAGAAGGTCAGCGAGGCGGACGACAAGATCCTCGAGAAGTACATGCACGGCCAGGAGCCGACCGAAGCCGAAATCAAGGCGGCGCTCCGCAAGCGGTGCATCGCCTCGGTGCGCCACGAGAAGACGGCGTTCGTGCCGGTCATCTGCGGCTCGGCGTTCAAGAACAAGGGCGTCCAGCTCCTGCTCGACGCGATCGTGGATTACCTCCCGTCGCCCGAAGACGTTCCGCCCGTGACGGGGCTCGATCCGAACGGCGCCGAAGGCGCCACGGTCGACCGTCCGGCCAAAGACGACGCGCCGCTGTCGGCGCTGGCGTTCAAGATCATGACCGACCCGTTCGTCGGTCAGCTGACGTTCATCCGCATCTACTCCGGCACGCTGACGTCCGGCATGGCCGTGTACAACTCGACCAAGCAGAAGCACGAGCGCATCGGCCGCCTGCTGAAGATGCACGCGAACAAGCGCGAAGAGATCAAGGAAGTGCTCGCCGGCGACATCGCGGCCGCGGTCGGGCTCAAGTCCGTCTCGACGGGCGACACGGTCTGCATCGAAGGGCAGCCGGTCATTCTCGAAGCCATGGACTTCCCGGAGCCGGTGATCTCGCTCGCGATCGAGCCGAAGACCAAGGCCGACCAGGAAAAGCTCGGCATGGGCCTCGCGAAGCTGATGGCCGAGGATCCGACCTTCCGTGTGAAGACGGACGTCGAGACCGGCCAGGTCGTCATCGCCGGCATGGGCGAGCTGCACCTCGAGATCATCGTCGACCGCCTCAAGCGCGAGTTCAGCGTCGAGGCCACCGTCGGCGCCCCGCAGGTCGCCTACAAGGAAACGGTCACGCGCTCGGCCGAAGGCGAAGGCAAGTACATCAAGCAGACCGGCGGCCGAGGTCAGTACGGCCACGCGAAGATCCGCCTCATTCCGCGCAAGCCGGGCGAGGGCTACCTCTTCGAGAACGAAATCGTCGGCGGCACGATCCCGAAGGAGTTCATCAAGCCGATCGACATGGGCATTCGCGAAGCCATGACGACGGGCGTCCTCGCGGGCTACCCGATCGACGACGTGCTGATCGAGCTCTACGACGGCTCGTACCACGACGTCGACTCGAACGAAATGGCGTTCAAGATCGCCGGCTCGATGGCGTTCAAGGATGCGGCGAAGCGCGCGCATCCGGTCCTGCTCGAGCCGATCATGCGCGTGGAAGTGACGGTGCCGGAGGAATACATGGGCGACGTCATCGGCAACCTGACGGGACGCCGCGGCCATCTGCAGTCGATGGAGGCGCGCGGCGGCACCCAGATCATCAACTCGCGCGTGCCGCTCTCGGAGATGTTCGGGTACGCAACCGACCTCCGGTCGCGCACGCAGGGCCGCGGGTCCTACTCGATGCACTTCGATCGGTATGAGCCGGCGCCGAACTCGGTGAGCGACGCGGTTATCAAGAGCGTTCAAGGCAAGTAAGGGACAGGGCAAATAATGGCGAACCCGTTTTCTGACAAGATCCGCATCCGCCTCAAGGCGTACGACTACCGGCTGCTCGACCAGTCCACGACGGAAATCGTGGACACGGCGAAGCGGACGGGCGCGCGCCTTGCGGGCCCGGTGCCGCTGCCGACCGAGAAGAACAAGTGGACGGTCCTGCGGTCGCCCCACGTCGACAAGAAGTCGCGCGAGCAGTTCGAAATCCGGACGCACAAGCGCCTGATCGACATCTTCGAACCGACCCCGCAGACGGTGGACGCGCTGATGAAGCTCGACCTGCCGGCCGGCGTGGACGTCGAGATCAAGGCCTTCGGCAAGGAGCACAAATAAGCCATGGTCAGCGGCATCATCGGACGCAAAGTCGGCATGACGCAGGTCTTCCTGCCTGACGGTACGGTCGTTCCGGCCACCGTCATCAAGGCGGGACCGTGCGTCGTTGTGCAAGCCAAGGACGTCCAGACCGACGGCTATCAGGCCGTGCAGCTCGGTCTCGTGGACGGCAAGCCCACCAAGGAAAACCGGGCGACGACGGGGCACTACAAGAAGGCCGGCGTGCCGGCGACCCGGATCCGCCGCGAGGTGAAACTCGCGAAGGGTGCGGAAGCGCCGAAGGCGGGCGATCAGGTCCTGGTGGACATCTTCAAGGCGGGCGAGCAGGTCGACGTGATCGGCCACGGCCGCGGCAAAGGATTCCAGGGCGTCGTGAAGCGCCACGGGTTCGCGGGCGGCGCGGCGACGCACGGCTCGATGTTCCATCGCGCGCCGGGCTCCATCGGCGCCTCGTCGTTCCCGTCACGCGTCGTGAAGGGCATGCGCGCGGCGGGCCGGATGGGCGGCGGCCAGGTGACCACGCACAACCTCCGGGTCGTGAGCGTGGACGCGGGCAACCACCTGCTCGTGCTGCGGGGCGCCGTGCCGGGCGCGCCGAACGGCATCGTGATCATCCGCCGGGCGCTCAAGGCGAAGCCGGAGCCGCAGCCGCAGGCCGAGAAGAAGTCGAAGTCGAAGAAGTAGAGCTGACATATGAAACTTGATGTCGTAAATCTCGAAAACAAGAAGATCGGTGACGTCGACGTCAACGACGCGGTCTTTGGCGGCCGCGTCAAGACGGACCTCATCTGGGCGTCGGTCGTCCGGCAGAACGCCGGCGAGCGCCGCGGCACCCACCAGGCGAAGAGCCGCGGTCAGGTGAGCGGCAGCGGCAAGAAGCCGTACGCGCAGAAGGGCACCGGTCGTCCGCAGGTCGGCTCGACGCGGACGCCGCTCTGGCGCCACGGCGGCACCGTGTTCCCGCCGCAGCCGCGCAGCTACGCGTTCACCGCGCCGAAGAAGACCGAGCGCGCGGGTCTGCGCGAAGCGCTCGCCTTCAAGTTCCAGGGCGGGTCGGTGGTCGTGGTCGAGGAGCTCAAGGCTGCGGAGAAGAAGACCAAGGCGACGGCGGCGTTGTTGAAGTCGCTCGGCGCCACGTCAAAGACCCTCGTGGTCGACGTCAAGCTCGACGACAACTTCCTGCTCTCGGCGCGCAACATCGCCGGCGTGAAGTTGGTGCCGAGCGGACGCCTTACGGCCCGCGATGTCATGGACACCACGAAGGTGATCGCGACGCGCGCGGCGATCGAGCGCCTGCAGGAGGTGCTGGGATGAAGGTCACCGACGTCATCCGTCGTCCGATCGTGACTGAGAAAACGTCAGTCGCGCGCGACGCGGGCAACACGATTGTGTTCGAGGTCGCGAAGGGCGCGACCAAGGTGGATATCAAGAAGGCCGTCGAGTCGCTGTTCGGCTCGAAGGTCGCGACCGTGCGCACGTCGATCACGCACGGCAAGACGAAGCGTCAGGGCCGCTTTGAAGGCCGCCGTTCGGACTGGAAGAAAGCCTGGGTCCGGCTGCGCGCGGGCGAAAAAGTGCCTGATTTCCTGGAAGGGGCGTAACGAGCCATGGGCATTCGCAGTTACAAACCCACGTCGCCGGCGCGGCGGTTCTACAGCGTGCAGACGTTCGACGAGGTCACCTCGACCACGCCGTACAAGCCGCTGGTGGAGACCCTCCGCAGCTCGGGCGGCCGCAACAACCACGGCGAACTGACGTCGTGGTGGCGCGGCGGCGGCCACAAGCGGAACTACCGCATCATCGACTTCAAGCGGGACAAGCTCAACATCCCGGCGAAGGTCTCGACGATCGAGTACGACCCGAACCGGTCGGCCCGCATCGCGCTGCTGACCTACGCGGACGGCGAGAAGCGCTACATCCTGCATCCGGTCGGCCTCAAGGTCGGCGACACGATCGTCTCGGGCGCGAACGCCGACATTCTGCCGGGCAACTGCCTGCCGCTGAAGAACGTCCCGCTCGGCACGATGATCCACAACGTCGAGCTGAAGCCCGGCAAGGGCGGCCAGGTCGCGCGGTCCGCGGGATCCGGCGTGCAGCTGGTCGCGAAGGAAGGCGCGTATGCGAGCGTCAAGATGCCGTCGGGCGAAATCCGCCTGATCAACATCGAGTGCTACGCGACGATCGGCCAGGTCGGCAATCTCGATCACGAGAACATCTCGGTCGGCAAGGCCGGCCGCAGCCGCTGGCTCGGCAAGCGCCCGCACGTGCGCGGCGTCGCCATGAACCCGGTGGACCATCCGCTCGGCGGCGGCGAAGGCAAGACCTCGGGCGGGCGGCATCCGGTGTCGCCATGGGGCCAGCCGACCAAGGGGTACAAGAC
>SCUN01000312.1 GCA_004297655.1 Acidobacteriota bacterium
AATCAAAGTCGATGGCGTGAAACGCTACGGCGGCGAGGTGATCCTCGAAGGGCTCACCACGATGGACCGGAAGAAGCGCGCCGAAGGGGAAGCGGCGGCGCGTGGGCTGACGATGATCCCGCCGTTTGACGATGCGAGGGTGATCGCCGGGCAGGGCACGTGCGGCCTCGAGATTCTCGAGCAGGTCCCGAACGTGGCCGCCATCGTCGTGCCGGTCGGCGGCGGCGGCTTGCTCAGCGGCATCGCGGCGGCCGTGAAGCTGACCCGGCCGTCCGTCAAGGTGATCGGCGTCGAGCCGTCGGGCGCCGCGAAGATGTCGGCGTCGCTCGCCGCGGGCCATCCCGTGACGCTCGAGAAGACATCGAGCATCGCGGACGGTTTGATGCCGGTGCGGCCCGGAGACTTGACCTTCGCGCACACGCAGAAGTTCGTTGATGCGGTGCTGACGGTGGACGACGCCGAGATTGCGAAGGCTGCCTTGTGGCTCTTCCATGAAGCGAAACAAGTCGTCGAGCCGAGCGGCGCGGCGACGACGGCGGCCGTGCTGAGCGGCGCGATCGATCGGATCTCGCCGCCATCGGCCGGACCCGTTGTGGCCGTCGTGAGCGGCGGGAATGTGTCGCCCGCCACGCTCGCCGGGTTGAGCGCATCGTGACGCCGGCCGTCTTCATCGATCGCGACGGCACGATGATCCAGGACGTCGGCTACCTGTCGCGCGCGGCCGACATCACGTGGTATCCGTGGACGATCGACGCGATCCGGCTGCTCAATCGCGCGGGGTTCGTCGTGTGCGTGACCACCAACCAGGGCGGGATCGGACTCGGACACACGACCGAGGCCTTCGTGCGCGAGACGCACGCGGGCATGGCGCGCGTTCTCGGCGATGCCGGCGCGCGCGTGGATGGCTGGTATTACTGCCCGCATCATCCGGACGCGATCGTGCCGGCGCTCAAAATCGATTGCGCGTGCCGCAAACCCGGCCGCGGCATGATCGACCAGGCGTTAGCCGATCACGCGATCGACCTCGCGAAGTCCTTCACGATCGGCGACAAAGCGATCGACGTCGCGCTCGGAACGGGCGTCGGCGCTCGCGGGATTCTGGTGAGGACGGGCTACGGCGAAGCGCAGCTCGAGAAGTTCGGCGGCGCGATGCCCGGCGCGGCCTATGTGGCCGACGATCTGATGTCGGCCGTCAGCTGGATTCTACGAAGTTCTTAGCGACCGCCAGCCCCTGCTCGAGATTCGTGATTTCGCCGTCGAGCTGGCGCTCGTAGATCTTCTTCAACAGCACGCCGACCGCGGGCCCCGGCCGGACACCCAGGTCGAGCAGATGACGGCCGAGAACGATCGGCGCGGGCGGCGCGTGTTCGACGCCGAGCGCGCGCGCGCGGTCGAGAAACCAATCCATCGCCGAGCAGTCGAATGGTCCCGGACGGCCGAGGCAGTCGGACTTCGCGAGCCGCGCGAGCAGCTCGAGATCCACTTTCTGCGCGAGGCGCCGGAACGCGCCGTCAGTGACGGGGGTCTTCGATTTGTGGAACATGCCGGGCTTCAGATGGTGCGCCGTGAGTCCCGCGACGGTGTGGCGGACGTCGTAGCCGTCGAGCGTGTGTACGTTCAGCGTGTCGAGCACGCGCATCGCCGGCTCGACCCCGGCTTCCTCGTGGCCCGGCGATCGGATGCGGCCATCCTTGAACACCGTCGTCATCGGCTTGCCCAGGTCGTGGCAGACCGCGCCGAGCATGATGGCCGCTGCGCGGCCGCGGTCGAGGTCGTCGATGCGCGTGCGCGCCTGATCCACCACGAGGAGCGTGTGCACCCAGACATCGCCTTCGGGATGCCACTCGGGTTCCTGCTCGCACCCGACGAGCGCCTTGATTTCCGGGAACAGCCGGTCGATCACGCCGATGTCGAGCGCGAGCGCCAACCCGATCGACGGGCGCGCGGCGCGGAGCAGGAGTTTCTCGAATTCGCCCCAGACACGTTCGCTCGGCAGATCTTCGAGCGGAATCCGCGCGCAGATCTGCCTCGTGTCGGCATCGACCGTCAGCTCGAACCGCGCGGCAAACTGCAGCGCGCGCAGCACGCGCAGGCTGTCGTCGGCGAATGTCGAGGGATCGACGACCTTCAGCACGCGCGCGGCGAGGTCGTCGCGGCCGTGAAACGGGTCGATCAGTTCTTCAGTCAACGGATCCCACGACATGGCGTTGATCGTGAAATCCCGGCGGCGCGCGGCGTCCTCGAAGGTCAGCGCCGGATCGCCGTCGACGCGGAATCCTTTGTGGCCGCGCCCCGTTTTCGATTCGCGGCGCGGCAGCGACACATCGACATCGCCGATCTTGTAGACCGTGAACGCCTCGCCGACCGTGTCGATGCGGCCGAACGGCGCGAGCAGGTCCTTCAATCGCTCAGCCGGTACGCCGAAGACTTCGATGTCGAGGTCCTTGGCCGAGTGTCCGAGCAGGCGATCCCTGACCCAGCCGCCGACGATGAGGGCGCGGCCGCCGGCGGCGGAGACGGCGTTGGCGATGTCGAGCGCGATGGGCGGCGGCGCGATCACACCTTCCTCCGCGAGTACTTCTGCACGAGCTTGTCGGCGAGCCGCGGCGCGACGACGGCGACGACCGACAGCCACTTGGCCTTGGGAAACGGATACACCTCGGGTCGCGGATGCCGGATGCACTCGATGATCGCCGCGGCGACGCGCTCGGCCGACTGTTCGGGGCCGCGGCCTCTGACCTCGTGGCCGAAGTCGCGCTTGATCGCCGCGCGGAATTCCGTCCGCGTCGCGACGGGGTAGACCACCGACGCGTGGATGTTGGTGCCGAAGACTTCCGAGCGGATGGCTTCGATCAGGCCGATCTGCGCGGATTTCGTCGCGGCGTAGACGGCCGATCCCGCGATCCCACGGCGGCCGACGATCGACGAGACGGCGATGAGATGACCGGCGCCGCGCTGACGGAAGTGCGCCATCGCGGCGCTCGCCGCGTAGAGCGTGCCCATCAAATTCACATTCACGAGCCGCCGCATGATCTCGGGTGTCGTCGCTTCGAATCGGTCGTGAAAGCCGATCCCCGCGTTGCAGAGCATGACGTCCACGCGGCCGAACGCGGCAATCGCGCGCGAGACGAGCGCGGTCATATCGGATTCGCGCGTGACATCGCCCGGCACGGCCAGCGCGCGTCCGCCCTTCGCGGTGATGGCCGCGGCGATCGCATCGAGCGCGTCGGCGCGCCTGGCGGAGAGCACCACGGCGGCGCCGTCGGCGGCCGCCAACTCGGCGACGGCGCGTCCGATGCCCGCCGAGGCGCCGGTGATGACGATCACACGATCGAGCATTCAGTGATTCTAGTGAATATAAGATCAGCAACGTGGATCCCGTCATCGAGCTGCTCAGCGACCTGGTGGCCCGCAACTCCGTCAACCCGTCGCTCGTGCCCGGCGCGCCCGGCGAAGCGGCGGTCGCGGAGGTCGCGCGCGCGTGGATGGCCGCCGCGGGGCTCGACGTCGTGATGCAGGACGTGTCGCCCGGCCGCCAGAACGTCATCGGCGTGCTCGAGGGACGGGAAACCGGACCGACGGTGATGCTGTGCGGTCATCTCGACACGGTCGGCGTCGAGGGGATGGAAACGCCTTTCACCCCGCGGATCGAGGACGGCCGGTTGTACGGGCGCGGATCGCAGGACATGAAGGGCGGCGTGGCGGCGATGCTCGGCGCCGCGGCCCGGCTGGCCCCAACCTGGAAGCGCGGCAAGCTGATCGTCGCGGGCGTCGTGGATGAAGAGTACGAAAGCGCGGGCGCCGAGGCGCTCGTCAAAGCGTGGCGCGCCGACGCGGCGATCGTCACGGAGCCGACCGACCTGCAGCTCGCCGTGGCGCACAAAGGCTTTGCCTGGATCGAGGTCACGACCAAGGGCCGGGCGGCGCACGGCAGCCGGCCGGCCGAGGGACGCGACGCGATCATGCGGATGGGACGCGTGCTCGCGGCCCTCGAAACGCGCGACCGCGAACTGCAGGCGCGCCCGCCGCAAGGCCTGCAGGGCGTCGCCTCGCTGCACGCGTCGATCATCAGCGGCGGCCGCGAGCTGAGCGTGTACCCGGATCGGTGCGTGCTGCAGATGGAGCGGCGGACGGTGAGCGGCGAGGAAGGCAAGGCGCCGCTCGTTGAAGTGGAAGGCATCCTGACGCGGCTCCGCGCGCAGGACGTGCAGTTTGACGCGTCGGCGCGGCTGATGACCGCGCGGCCGCCGTACTCGCTCGACGCGTCGCATCCGCTGCCGTCCACTATTGCCGCGGCGCTCGCCGCACGGAATCTCAAGGCCTCGCCCGTGGGGATGTCGTTCTGGACCGACGCCGCCATCCTCGCGGCCGCGGGCATTCCGTCGGTGCTCTTCGGTCCCGGCGGCGCCGGCCTTCACTCAGTGGAGGAGTACGTCAACATCGACGACGTGCTCGTGTGCCGCGACGTTCTGGCAGAAACCGTCAGCGCCTTTCAGCCCTGATGCCGCGCAACACAAAACCAATGTTCGCCGGCCGCTCGCCGAGCCGGCGCATGAAATACGGAAACCACTCGCGCCCGAACGGCACGTAGACGCGGAACGGGTGTCCCGCAGCGGATAACGACGCCTGCAGATCGCGCCGGATCCCGTAGAGCATCTGGAATTCGTACTTGTCCTTCGCGATCCCGTTGGCGGCCGCAAACTCCGTCGTCGCCCGGATCATCGCTTCGTCATGCGTCGCGATCGCCGGATACGTGCCCTTGACGAGCAGGAGCTTCATCAGGTGCACGAACTGCGCGTCGACCTCGGCCTTCTGCTGGAACGCCGCGGTCGCCGGTTCTTTATAGGCACCCTTGACGAGGCGAATGCGCGCCCCGAGTTTGTTCACGCGCACGACGTCGGCTTCCGAGCGCTTCAGGTAGGACTGAATGACGACGCCGGCGTTGCGGTAGCCGATCTCCCAGAGCGTTTCGAAGATCTCGAGGGTCCGCTCCGTGTACGGCGAATTCTCCATGTCGATGCGCACGAAGAACTCGCGCGCCGTGGCCTCATCGAGAATCCGGCGGAGGTTGTCCACGCACGTCGCGCGATCGATGTCGAGGCCGAGCTGCGTGAGCTTAAGCGAGACGTTCCGGCCGATCCCGGCCGCGGCGATCTTGCGCATCGTATCGAGATAGGCCGTGGTCGCGTCGTTGGCGGCCGTCGATGAGGTGACGCTCTCGCCCAGAAAGTCGAGCGTGATGAGCAGATGCTGCGCCTCGAGGGCGCGCGCGGCCTCGATCGCTTCCTCGATCGACTCGCCGGCGATGAA
The DNA here is from genome assembly GCA_004297655.1 of Acidobacteriota bacterium. GTDB lineage: Bacteria > Acidobacteriota > Vicinamibacteria > Vicinamibacterales > SCN-69-37 > SCUN01. The sequence continues at coordinate 5,311 of SCUN01000312.1, forward strand.
CCGCCGCGCAAAACTGTCGGCCTGCCGCATGCCGTAGCGCGACGCCAGGGATTTCAGGCCGCTGCTGCCCGCCAGGAGGTGAAAGAAGCCCTTCGAGAGGGGACTCAGCATGAAGTCAGTGGACCGGCCGGCGGCGTGACGGAACGAGATGTTCGATCGAGCGCGCGTAGTATCGCAGCACAATCCGGTCGCGAATGCGCAAGCGTTGACGTTCCGAGACGAGGACCCCGCGCTCGATCAGCGCCTCGACGCCTTCGCTGACCGCCTGCCGACCGTTTTTCACCGCCAGGTTGGCCTTCTGCTCGACGAGCGAGTGCAACAGCTCGTCGATCCGCGCCGTCAGCTCGCCGCGCGTCATCTGCGGCCGGATCGCGGCGGCGACGAGCGCCGTCGGCAGCACTTTGTGCAGGAGCCCGATTTCATGCTGCACGCGATGCGCGAGCGTGACCAGATCGCGCCGCGACTCCGGATCGAATTGCGACAGCGGGATCGCCGCGCCGAACGTCACGAACGCGCGTGTCCGATAGCCCACCGCGTAGCGCACCATCTCCGCCAGTTCCTGCGCGAACGGGCGGTGCCGTTTCTTGACCGCCTGCGTCGCCAGGATGCGATCTTCGAGCACCACGTCGTAGGCGACGGCCATCGGCACGATCGACAGCGTCGAGCGATCCGCGGCCAGCGCCGCCTGGAGCAGTCCCGTCTTCGGCGACTTCAATTCGCCGCTGTAGCTGCGGCCGCCTTCGGCGTAATACAGCACGTCGTGGCGCTTGAGCACTTCCGCCACGTAGCCGCGCAGCGTCATCAGATACGCCGGGTCCTTGCTGTTGCGCCGGATCGGGATCGCGCCCGTGACATGCCGGTGGAGCAGGCCCAGCGCGCCGCCGAACAGGTTGATGCCCGCCGCGACGAGCGGCGGCCGGATGCCGCTGTCGTCGATCGCCAGCGGTTCCACGAGGTAGTCGAGGTGGCTCTTGTGGTTCGACACCCAGACGACGTGCCCGTGCGCCGTGGCCGCGCGCGCCAGGTCGCCGCCCTCGTAGATGCGCTCGACTTTCCGGAGAATCGGGTACAGCGGATGCTGCAGCGCCCGGTAGAACCGGTAGCGCTGCGTGGTCTGCAATTCGTCGAGGAAGCCGGACACGCGCGCGCGCGCGTCGGCGTCGGACTCGCCCTCGGAACCCCTGAGGTACTTCGCTACGTCTTCCCGCGCCAGCACGGCGGCGGCGATGTCGTCGCGGCTCACGGGAGAACTATATCAAGAGGCATTCTTACATCGCGGCGATGATCGCATCGGCGAAGGCCGAGGTCGTGGCCGCGCCGCCGAGATCGCGGGTGCGCGTCGTGCCCGCCGCCAGCACCCGCATCAGCGCCGCCGAAATCCGATCGGCCGCCGCGCGTTCCCCGATGTGCCGCAACATCATGAGCGCCGACTGGAGCAGGGCGGTGGGATTGGCGAGGTTCTGACCCGCGATGTCGGGCGCGCTGCCGTGCACCGCCTCGAACACGGCGCTGTCGGTCCCGAGATTGGCGCCCGGCACGATGCCCAGCCCGCCGACGAGGCCGGCGCAGAGGTCGGACACGATGTCGCCGTAGAGGTTGGGGAGCAGCAGCACGTCGAACCGCTCGGGATGCATCACGAGCTGCATGCAGGCCGCGTCGACGATTCGTTCGTCGTAGGCGATATCGGGATACCGCGCGGCGACCGCGCGGGCGCATTCGATGAAGAGCCCATCGCTGAGCTTCATGATGTTGGCCTTGTGAATCGCCGTGACCTTCTTGCGGCCGTACCGGCGCGCGTACGCGAACGCGAACTCCGCGATCCGTGTCGACGCCGCCTCGGTGATGATCTTCAGGCTCTCGACCACGCCTTTGACGACCGTGTGTTCGAGGCCGGCGTACAGGTCCTCGGTGTTTTCGCGCACGATGATGAGGTCGACGTCCGCGAACCGGG
>SCUN01000313.1 GCA_004297655.1 Acidobacteriota bacterium
CGCGAAGCGCAGGTGCTCGCGTCTCTGAACCATCCGAACATCGCGGCGATCTACGGGATCGAGGAGTCCCACGTCCAGAGTCCAGCGTCCAGCGTTCGCGCGTTGGTGATGGAACTGGTTGAAGGCGACGATCTCTCAGCGCATATCGCCCGCGGCGCGATGCCGGTCGCCGATGCGCTGGCGATCGCCAAACAGATCGCCGATGCGCTCGAAGCGGCGCACGAGCAGTCAATCGTCCATCGCGACCTCAAGCCGCAGAACATCAAAGTGCGCGCCGACGGCACCGTGAAGGTGCTCGACTTCGGTCTCGCCAAAGCAATGGATCCGGCCGGCACCTCGAGCGCTGACGCCATGAACTCGCCGACGATGACGGCGCGTGCGACCCAGATGGGGATGATCATCGGCACGGCGGCCTACATGTCGCCGGAGCAGGCGCGCGGGAAAGCCGTCGATCGCCGCGCGGACATCTGGGCGTTCGGCGCGGTGCTGTACGAGATGCTGTCGGGCCGGCGCGCGTTTGACGGCGAAGACATCTCTGTCACGCTCGCGAACGTGATCAAGGAAGACCCGAAGTGGGGCGCGCTGCCCGCGACTCTGCCCACCGCGATCGCGCGCTTGTTGCGCCGGTGTCTCGAGAAGGACCCGAAAAAGCGCCTGAGCTGGATTGGCGAGGCACGACTCATCGTGGAGTCGCCCGATCTGGCCGAGGCGGCGCCGGGTCCCTCGGCGGCGGCCTCTCGCCGTGGCGCGTTGAAGTGGCTCGGTGCCACGATCGCCGCCGCGGCGATCACCGGCGCCATCGTCTGGCAGGCCCGCGCCCCCCAGCCGCCGCCGGAAGAACGTCTGTCGATCCTCCTGCCGACCGTCGCGCCGCCACAGGCCGCCGTGATCTCGCCCGACGCCTCCATGGTGGCGATCCTTGCCGACGACAAAGTCTGGCTGCGGAGGCTCAACGAGTTCTCGGCCGTGGAAGTGGCCGGCAGCGAAGGGGCCCGGGCGATCTTCTGGTCGCCCGACAGCGCCCACATCGGGTTCGAGGCCCGTGGACAGTTGTGGCGCGTCGGCGCGCGTGGCGGGGCGCCGACCGTCATCGGCAAGGTCCCGACGGATTTCACGCCGGCCGGCGGCGCGTCCTGGTCGGCGAACGGCAAGATCGTGTTCTCGACCGGCACGTCATCGCTGATGGAAATCGCCGCGGAAGGCCTGACTCCGGCACGTGAACTCCTGTCCCTCGATCCGAAGACCGACGTGGACGTACACGAACCGTCACTGCTGCCCGACGGCGAAAGCGTCTTGTTTGTCATGCACCCGACGCCCGGTAACCCGTACGGCGTGCACCTCTTCAGCGGTGGGCAGCGCCGGATGGTGTTCTCGCCGGGCAACCGGCCCTCCAATCCTGTCTACTCGCCGACGGGTCATCTGGTGTTCGACATGAACGGCGGTGTGTGGGCAGTGCCGTTCTCGTTGAAGACGATGTCGACCACGGGTGACCCCGTGCTGGTGGCCGACGCGGCCCGGCATCCGTCGGCGGCTGCCGATGGCTCGCTCGTCATGCTGTCGGGTTCGGCGAGCACATCGCTGTCGCTGACGCAGGTGGATGCCAACGGCAAACCGGGGTCCGTAGTCTGGAACCGGCGCGTCGTCAATCCACGCGTCTCGCCCGATGGCCGTCTTGTCGCCGCATCCTCCGGGTTCGGCGCCGACGCGGATATCTGGGTCTTCGATTTAGCGCGCAACACCGAACGCCGACTGACCTTCGAGTCCTCGGCCGACAACGTGCCGAGCTGGTCGCCCGACGGACGGTTCATCGTCTACCAGTGCGACGCCTCGATCTGTGCCAGACCTGCCGACGGCGGCGGGTCCCGCGTCGAGTTGCTGGCAGGGGCAGCCGACCCCGTGATGTCGCCTGATGGCCGCCGTCTGCTCGTGCGGCGTCCTGACGGAGCCGATCAGGGTCTGTACCACATTGACCTGGGCCCCGCCGGGCTGACCGGCCCCATCACGGCCACGCCCGCGCTCGTGGTGTCGCCGCGCGCGATGAAGACCTTCGACGTGTCTCCCGATGGCCGGTTCGTCGCCTACGCTTCGCGAGACAACGGCGTGGATGCCGTATTCGTCACGCGGCTTCCGAAGGCGGACGGCAAGTGGGAGCTCCCCGTGCGACTGGCAACCGAGCCGCGGTGGAGCGCCAACGGCGACCGCCTGTTCGTGACCGACGAACTGGCGCGTCTCGTCGAGGTGCCCGTGGACCTCAGGACCACGTTTTCCGCCGGTGCGCCGGTCATCCGGATGCACAGTCTGGGCATGGTGCGCGGCAATGGGTATGACCGGTTCAAGGACGGGCAGTCGTTCGTCGTGCCGCTGCCGCCGGCGGCCATCGACACGCAAACGCGCGTGCTGATCATTCGCAACTGGAGTCCCAAGTGATCGCTGTCGGCACCCGCCTCGGCCCCTACGAAATCGTCGCTCCGCTTGGAGCTGGCGGTATGGGAGAGGTCTATCGAGCGCGCGATACCAAGCTCAATCGCGACGTCGCGATCAAAGTCCTGCCGGAGTCGTTCGCGCTCGACGCGGATCGTGTCGCGCGGTTCACACGCGAAGCGCAGGTGCTGGCGTCGGTCAATCACCCCAATATTGCGGCGATCTATGCCGTGGAAACGACGTCGGGTGTCGTTTCCGGAAAAACGACACCCGACGTCATTTCCACGGCCCTCGTCATGGAATTGGTCGAGGGCGATGACCTCTCCGTCCTCATCGCCCGCGGACCCCTGCCGCTCGCCGACGCGCTCCCGATCGCCAGGCAGATCGCCGACGCGCTCGAAGCCGCGCACGAGCAGGGCATCGTTCATCGCGACCTCAAGCCGCAAAACGTCAAAGTCCGCGCCGACGGCACGGTCAAGGTGCTCGACTTTGGCCTCGCGAAGGCCATCGATCCGGCGGGCACGTCGGGCGCCGATGCGATGAATTCGCCGACGCTGACGGCGCGCGCCACGCAGATGGGAATGATCATCGGCACCGCCGCGTACATGTCGCCCGAGCAGGCCAAAGGCCGGGCGGTCGACAAGCGTGCGGATATCTGGGCGTTTGGCGCCGTGCTGTACGAGATGTGCACCGGCACGCGCGCCTTCAAGGGAGACGATGTCAGCGACACCCTGGCATCGGTGCTCAAGGACACCGCCGATCTTGGCGCGTTGCCGGCCTCGGCGCCGCCGCGCCTGCGCGCCCTGATCGCGCGCTGCCTCGAGCGCGACGTGAAACTCCGCCTTCGCGACATCGGCGAAGCGCGCGTGGAACTCGCGAAGATCGCCGATGGCCATGACGATGGGTCATCGCCGGCGATGCCGGGCGTCGCGATCGCACGATCATCGACGCTGCCGTGGGTCCTCGCGGCGGCCCTGCTCGCCGCCGTCCTAGCGATATCCGCCCTCTGGTGGCGCGCGAGCGGCGCCGCACCCACGACACGCATGGCCGTCACGCTGCCGGCCGACGTCACCTTCAGCCTCGCGCTGACGCCGGTGGTCGCGATTTCGCGCGACGGGACGCGGATTGCGCTGGTCGGACGATTCAAAGGCGTGCCCAGTCTCTACGTGCGGCTCATCAACGAGTTCGAGCCGCGATTGATTGCCGGGACGGAAGGCGCCTCGTCGCCGTTCTTCAATCCGGACGGCACGTGGATTGCGTTTGTGGCTGAAGGCAAATTGAAGAAGGTGTCGTCAGCCGGCGGCCCGGTCATTACCCTCACAGACGGGCTCGGCGACAATCGCGGCGGCGTGTGGACCGATCGCGACACCATCATCTATTCGCCCGCCCCGGCCACCCCGATTTACCAGATTCCGGCGGCCGGCGGGACGCCAACGCCGGCGTCGACCATCGAAGAAGCGCGTCACGAACGCACGCATCGCTGGCCATCCATCTTGCCGGACGGCCAGACCGTGCTCGTGACCGTCGGCAGCGTTGAGCATCCCGACGATTATGACGACGCGACGATTGAAGCGATTCGGCTCGACACGGGCGCGAGGCATGTCGTCGTCAGGAGCGGGCGCGCGGCGCAGTACGTGTCGAGCGGGCATCTGTTGTTTCTTCGCGGCAAGGTGCTGTACGCCGTGGACTTCGACGTGAAGGACGCGGCCGTCCGCGGAACGCCCGTGCCCGTGATCGATGGCATCTCCGGGGACGTCACCACCGGCTCGGCGCACTACGCCGTGTCTGACACCGGCACCATCGTCTTCGTGCCCGGCGATCCTTCCGGCGGCGTCCGTCAGATGGCGTGGGTCGACGGGCAGGGCAGGGCCGCGATTATTGACGTGCCGCCGGCGTACTATGCCGATCCGCACGTCGCACCCGACGGCCGTCGCGTGGCGATCTCGGTCACCGGCGCGGGGAGCCGGCGCGATATCTTCGTCATCGACACGGTCCGCGGAACGACGAGCCGGCTGACCTTCGATGCGCTCGAGAATCGGACGCCGTTGTGGACCCACGACGGCCGGCGCCTGGTCTATGTCACCTTCGACCGGACGCGCAACGTGTCGACGATCATGACGAAGTTCGCGGACGGTTCAGGCGAGGCGCATGCGATCACCGAAGTCGGCGGCCAGGCGTACGCCGAGGATCTCACCCGCGATGACCGCACGCTGCTCGTGTCGGCGAATCCGTCGACCGCCCGCGGCAAGTTTGAGATCTTCAAGGTGGAGTTGACGGATGGCGCGAAGCCGGTGCGTCTGATTGCCGCCCAGACGACCGACGTCGCCAACCCGGCGATCTCGCCGGACGGGAGGTGGGTGGCGTACTACTCACTGGAGTCCGGACAAGCGGAAGTCTACGTGCAGCCGTTCGCGGGGAGCGCGAGCCGCGCGCAGATCTCGAGCTCCGGCGGCACGCAGCCGCACTGGTCGACCGACGGGCGCACGCTGTACTACCAGAATGCCGACAACCTGATGGCGGTGCCGATTGACAGCGGAGCGGCGTTCAGTCCCGGCAAGGCGCGGGTTTTCCTCAGCGGTGTCGCCATCCCGAATACCGACAGCGGCCAGACGTACCATGTCGATCCCGCGACGCCGCGTTTTCTCATGCTGCGCGTCGCCACGGAAAGCGCTGTGGCGCCGCACGCGCGCGTGATTTTCAACTGGTTCGAGGAACTCCGGCGCCTCGGAGGCGGGAAGTAAGCTCTGGGCGTCTGGGTTGACGAAGTGGATGTGCCCCGTGGCGCCCGACCGCGATTCTTCGATAGCATGCGAGCGCCATGCGACTTCCGAAAACTGCGCTCGCCACCCTCGTCGTCATCCTCCTCAGCGCCATCACGAACGCCGCGAATCCGGCGCCGGTCTGGATGCGCTATCCGGCAATCTCGCCGGACGGCAAGACCATCGTCTTTGAATACAAGGGCGACCTGTGGCGCGTGTCGTCGGGCGGCGGCGCCGCCGTCGCGCTGACGCAGAACGACGCGTACGACTACATGCCGGTGTGGAGCCACGACGGCAAGACGATCGCGTTCGCGAGCGATCGCAACGGCAACTTCGACGTCTTTGCGATGCCGGCCGAGGGCGGGGAGCCGACGCGGCTCACGTATCACTCGGCCGCCGAGTCGCCCTACACGTTCACGCCGGACGACCGCTTCGTGGTGTTTGGCGCAACGCGACAGGACACCGCGGATAACCGCCAGTACCCGACCGGATCGCAGCCGGAACTCTACCGCGTGCCCGCGACGGGCGGCCGCGTCGAGCAGGTACTGACCACGCCGGCGGAAGAGGTGCGCTTCAGCAAGGACGGCCGCGCGATGCTCTACATGGACAAGAAGGGCGGCGAGAACGCGTGGCGCAAGCACCAGATGTCCGCGATTGCGCGCGACATCTGGGTGTACGACACGCAGGCGGGCACGCACCGCAAGATCACGACGTTTGCCGGCGAAGACCGCTCGCCGTCGTTCGTCGACGGCGACAAGTCGTTCGTCTACCTCAGCGAAGAGAGCGGCAACTTCAACGTTCACAAGATGAGCGTGCAGGGCGGCGCCTCCCAGCGGCTCACCTCGTTCAAGCTCATGCCGGTCCGGTTCCTGACCGTGGCCGACAACGGCACGATGGCGTTCTCGCAGGACGGCCAGCTCTACACGCTCGGGTCCGGCGGCGGCACGCCGAAGAAGCTCGACGTCACGATCGCGACCGACACGCGCGAGGGCCCGAAGGTCGTGCCGATCACCGGCGGCGCCCGCGAGCTCGCCGTGTCGTCCACCGGCAAGGAAGTCGCGTTCATCGCCCGCGGCGACGTGTTCGTCACGAGCGTCGAAGGCTCGACCACGAAGCAGATCACCCGGACGCCCGAGACCGAGAACAGCGTGTCGTTTTCGCCGGACGGCAAGGCGCTGATCTACGCGTCGGAGCGCGGCGGCAAGTGGTCCGTCATCGAGGCGAAACATCGCGAGGATGAGCCGTACTTCTACGCATCCACGATCATCACCGAGGCGCCCGTCGTCTCGAACACGCACGAGAACGATCAGCCGCAGTATTCGCCCGACGGCAAGGAGCTCGCCTTCATCGAGGATCGCAACACGCTGAAGATCCTCAACCTCGCGACGAAGCAGACACGTACGCTGCTCACGTCGAACGAAATCTTCGCGAGCGCCGAGAATCGCCAGTATTTCCAGTGGAGCCCGGACGGCAAGTGGATGCTCTTCGACTACGCGGTGCCCGGGGTCGCGCCGGGCGAGGTCGGGCTGATCAAGACGGACGGCACCGGCAAAGCGATGAACCTCACCGTCAGCGGCTTCAACGACGGCGGCGCCAAATGGATTCTGGGCGGCAAGGGCATGATCTGGCTGAGCAATCGCGACGGCCTCAAGGCCGTGGCGCAGAGCGGCGGCGCACAGGTGGACGTGTACGGCATGTTCTTCACCGTCGATGGATGGGACCGCTACCGCCTGACCAAGGACGAGTTCGCGCTCGTCAAGGAAGCCGAGGAGAAGAAAGAGAAGGACGCGGCCGCGAAGAAAGACTCGGCCGCCAAACCCGAGGAGATCGCGCTCGACCTGGACGGCGCCGACGCCCGCAAGGCGCGCTTCACGATTCACTCGTCCTCGCTCGGCGACGCGGCGGTCAGCAAGGACGGTGAGAACCTCTATTACCTCGCGCGGTTTGAGCGCGGCATGAACCTGTGGACCACCAATCTCAGAACGAAGGAGACGAAGCAGCTCGTGACGCTCAACGCCGGGAGCGGGAGCCTCGAGTGGGACAAGGACCAGAAGACGCTGTTCATGCTCGCCGACGGCGGCCTCTCCAAGATCGATCCGGCGAGTGGCAAGCGCGACCCCATCAGCATCAACGGCGAGATGCGCGCCGACCCGGCGGCCGAGCGCGCCGCCGCGTTCGAGCACGTGTGGCGCCGCACGAAGAACACGTTCTACAACGGCACCTACCACGGCATCGACTGGGTCGAGATGAAGCCCGCCTACATGAAATACCTCGCGGGCATCACCACCAACTTCGACTTCGCCGAGATGCTCGCCGAGATGCTGGGTGAACTCAACATCAGCCACAGCGGCGCGACCTACACCGGCGCCGGCACGAACGCCAACGCGGACGCCACGGCGTCGCTCGGCATCTTCTACGACCAGTCGTACAAGGGCGCCGGCGCCAAGGTGGTCGAAGTGCTGAAGGACGGTCCGCTCGCGCGCGCCGGCATGAACATCAAGGCCGGGACAATCATCGAGGCGATCGACGGCGAGGCGATTGCGGCCGACAGGGACCTCTCGCAGTTCCTGAATCGGAAGGCCGGCAAGAAACTGCTCCTCACCGTCAGCGATGCCGGCGTCAAGCGCGACATCGTCGTCACGCCGGTCACGATCGCCGATGAGAACCGCCTCCTGTACACGCGCTGGGTCAAGCGCAACCAGGACGATGTCGAACGGCTGAGCAACGGCGCGCTCGGGTACGTGCACTTGCCCGGCATGAACGACGGTGCGTTTCGCACGACGGTCGAGGATGTGCTCGGCCGCTACGTCAACAAGAAGGGCATCGTCGTCGACACGCGGTTCAACGGCGGCGGCGACCTCGTGGCCGACCTCGCGATGTTCCTGAGCGGGAAGCAGTTCTTCGATTACACGACCGGCACGCGGAGCAACGGCTTCGAGCCGAACTTCCGCTGGACCAAGCCGAGCATCACGATCGGCGGCGAGGCCAACTACAGCGACGGCCACTGCTATGTGTACGCGTATCAGGAGCTCGGCATCGGCAAGCTCGTCGGCATGCCGACGCCCGGGACGTGCACGTTCGCGGGCTGGGAAACGCTCGCCGATCAGAACACGCGCTGGGGCGTGCCCGGCGTGGGCGTCAAGAACTCGAAGGGCCAGTTCCTCGAGAACATGCAGACGACGCCCGACATCGTCGTGAGAAATGAGTACGCCGTCGTCGCCAGGAACAAGGACCAGCAGCTCGAAGCCGCCGTGGCGGAGTTGATGAAGTCGATCAGGTGAGACGGGGCGCGCGGCCGGCGACCACGCACGTCGCGGCGAGATAGCCGGTCGCGTTCAGCACCGTCGCAAAGACATCCGGAATCGCATCGACGGCGATGAGCAGGCCCACGCCCTCGGCGGGGAGGCCGACGGCGACGAGGAGCGGCGTCAGCATGATGAAGCCGCCGCGCGGAATGCCGGGCGCCGCGAACGCGAGAAACACCGACGCGAACGCGATCGTCGCCAGCGCGCCGACGCCGAGCGGCACGTTGTAGAACCAGCCGACGAACAGCGCGCCGACCGTCCAGGTGACCGGGCCGGCAATCTTGAACATCGCCGCGGCCAGCGGCAACGTGAATCCCGTGACCTCCAACGGCAACGCGAGATCCACCTCGGCGGCACGCACCAGCGCCGGCAGCGACGCGACCGACGAACTCGAGCTGAACGCGATCGTCTGGCCCGGCAACACGGCTTTGGCAAATCGTGAGATCGAGATCCCGCCCGCCAGCGCGACGACCGGATACAAGAGCGCGACACAGAACAGGCACGCCGCCGAGTACATGACGATGTAGAGGCCAATCGTGCCGACGAGCGACGCGCCGGCGTGCGCCGCCACGGGCAGCACGAGCGCCGGCACGCCGATCGGCGCCAGCAGGATCACGCCGCGGACGAGCGTCATCATCGCGTCGCCCAGCGCGCGGAAGAAACCGACAAGCGTCGCGCGCGATGCGGCCGGACTCTTCGCGATCGCGATCGCCAGCAGCAGCACGAACAGCACGAACGGCACCATGTCGCCGTTGGCCGCGGCGGCGATGGGATTGGCCGGCAGCAGCGTCGAGAGCCATGCCGAGAACGAGTGCGCCTGCCCGGCGCCGGCGACCTCGCTCGCGGTTTGGGCCGCGCCGGGCGGCAACGCCGGCCGCGCGCCATCCGGGAAGATCGTGAACGCGAGCCGCGCGAGCGGCACGATGATGGCCGCCATGCCCGCCAGCATCAGCACGAAGACCGCGACCGTTCGGACGCCCAGGCGCCCGAGCGATTTGCCGTCGGCCGCTGACGCGATGCCGGTGACGATCAGCGACGCGATGAGCGGCAGGACCGTCATGCGGATCGCGCTGATCCAGAGCGAGCCGATCGGCGCGACGCTGTCGGCCACGCGCAGGGCCGCGGCGTTGCCGCTGGCGGCGATCAGTGCGCCGACGATGATCGCGGCGGCCAGGGCGACGAGCACGCGCGTGCCTTCCTTCATGGGTGGCGTGAGTCTACTTCGGTTGGCGGCGGCGCCGGGC
>SCUN01000314.1 GCA_004297655.1 Acidobacteriota bacterium
CGGCGATGAGCGCCAACGTCTTCGCGTAGCTCGGGTGTTTCTCGCCGACCATCGCGCGCCAGGCGTCGCGCGCGCGCTCGCCGACGGCCGCCGCCTTCGTGAATTCTCCGGCGCCGATCAGCAACTCGGTGAGCGTGGCGAGATTCGTCGCGACCGCGGCGTGACGTTCGCCGAACTGTTTCTTCAGCAGCTCGTCGAGATCGGTCGCGGCCGAGATCGCGTCCGCGGTCCGGCCCGCGGCCCGGTGCGCCGAGAGGGCGGCCATCACTTCCGCGACGGTGCCTCCGGACTTCTTGCGGGAGAAGAGTCCCACGGCCTGTCCTACCGGTAGATGTAGAAGACCTTCTGCAGGTGCGCCGGGTCAATCCGGGCAGCCTCGGCCGGCGAAAGCTTGAGGAGCATCGTCAGGCTAAGCTCCGCCATGTCGAGTTCCTGGGGCGTCCATGGCCCGGTCGAATCGCCGGGATGGTTCGTGATGACGTCCTTTGCCGAGAACACGACGAACGTCATGCACTTGCGGCAGTTGACGATGAACATCGTGATGTCCGAAGCGGGATTGAGCAAGGCTTCGCGAAGCCCGTTGAGCGCGGTGGCGAGGTTCCAGTTGTCGAAGGCGGCACCGCAGCTCTTGCACAGAAAGACGCCCTGCTGCGTCAGGAGCGGAAACGGGCCGTCAAACGTGATCGAGCCTTGCACGCCGCGCGTGTAGGCCTGGCGCAATTCTCCGACGGAGATGGACGGCTGGGTGGGAACCTTCAGGCCGCGGACATCACTCTTCTTCGAGAAGGGCCACATCTCCGGCCTCCTGCCGAGCCCAGGGAGCGCTCGTTACAGGCGGGATACTACACCCGTGACCCGGAGGGCGGCAGACTTTCGGTAGTATTCAGGGTCACGTGACTCCCGGCCGTTTCCGCGTTCTCGTCGCTGGCTGCGGCCGCATGGGCACCTCCCATGCCCGCGCGTACAAGGCGATACCGGACTTCGACATCGCGGGCCTCGTATCGCGCGGCGAACCATCGCGGCGGGCGCTCAACGCCGATCTGGGCGGCGGGTTCGCGGAGTTCGGCGACTTCCACGACGCGCTCGCGGCGACCGGGCCGGACGCCGTGTGCATCAGCACCTACTCCGAGACCCATGCGGAATACGCCATCGCCTCGCTCGAATCCGGCGCGCACGTATTTCTGGAGAAGCCCGTCGCCGACAACATCGCGGACTGCGAACGCGTGATTGCCACGGCGCGCCGCGTGAAGAAGGCGCTCGTCATCGGCTACATCCTCAACGTGCATCCGTCGTGGCAGAAGTTCACCGAGCTGGCGCGGACGCTCGGGAAGCCGCTGGTCATGCGCATGAACCTGAACCAGCAGAGCGCGGGGGAGAAGTGGGCGACGCACAAGAACCTGCTGCGGTCGACGTCGCCGATCGTCGATTGCGGCGTGCACTACGTGGACGTGATGTGCCGCATGACCGGCGCGCGCCCCGTCAGCGTCAACGGCATCGGCGCGCGGCTGGCCGATGACATCACGCCGGGCCAGCTCAACTACGGCCACCTGCAGGTGACGTTCGACGACGGATCGGTGGGCTGGTACGAAGCGGGCTGGGGCCCGATGATGAGCGAGACGGCGTTCTTCGTGAAGGACGTCATCGGCCCGAAGGGCAGCGTCAGCATCGTCGCGACGCGCGCGGGCAGCGCCGGCCGGTCGTCGGATCTCGAAGCGCACACCAGCACGGAGGCGCTGAGGATCCATCACGCGGAGGTCGCGGAGAACGGCCAATTCGCTCGCCCGGATGAGATTGTCCCCGTGCCTGACGAACCCGATCACGACGAACTCTGCCGGCGCGAACAGGTGTTCTTTCTCGACGCCATTCGTGGCCGCGCCGATCTCGAGTCCCACTGGCAGAGCGCGATCGACAGCCTGCGCATTGTCCTCGCGGCGGACCAGTCGTTCCGCGAAGGACGCACCGTGCGGCTGTCACGGTAGAATCCCCGCATGATTCGCGTGACCCTCGCGCTGCTCCTGGCCGCTCTCGCCGCGGCGCCCGTCAGCACCCAGAAGGCCGTCAAGCCGCCCAAGGGATTCGTCGCGCTGTACAACGGCATCGACCTCACCGGCTGGCGCGGCGGCGATACGTTCGATCACCGCAAGTACCTCGCGATGTCCGAGGAGGCGCGCGCGAAGCAGGACGCGGAGTGGACCGCCGACATGCGCGCGCACTGGCGCGCCGACGGCAAGGAACTCGTGAACGACGGCAAGGGCAAGTACGCGACGACGGTGAAAGACTACGGCGACTTCGAACTGCGCGTGGACTACAAGACGGTGCCGCTCGCCGACTCGGGCATCTACCTGCGCGGCGTGCCGCAGGTGCAGATCTGGGATCACACCAATCCGGCCGAATTCAAGAACGGCGCCCAGAAGGGCAGCGGCGGTCTCTGGAACAACAGCCCGGGCGCGCCGGGCAAAGATCCGCTGCTCCTCGCCGACAAGAAGTTCGGCAAGTGGAATCGGTTCCGCATTCTCATGGAAGGCATCCGCGTGACGGTGTGGCTCAACGGCAAACTGGTCGTTGACCATGCGGTGATGGAGAACTACTACGACCGGAAGCAGCCGATTCCGCCGCGCGGCCCGATCGAACTCCAGACGCACGGCGGCGAAATCCGCTGGCGGAACGTGTTCATCAAGGAACAGTAGATTTCGTGCCGGATAACCGGCAAAGGGCGCGCGCTCCGCTGAAGCGGAATAGGATTAGGGGCCGTAGTTAGCCCTCAGGAGCGCCCATGTCCAAACGCCTCACGTCTGTTCTGGTTCTTGCTGCGAGCCTTGCGCTCGGCAGCGTCCTCGCCGCCCAGCAGTTCGGCGGCCCGCCCGCGCCGACGGCCGTCGTCAATCCGACCACGGATCCGTTGCTGCAGGGCTTCCGCTTCAGAAACATCGGCCCCGCCGTCATGGGCGGGCGCGTCGACGACATCGAGGGCGCCGAGAAGGATCCCCTCCTTATATATGTGGGCTTCGCCACCGGCGGCCTCTGGAAATCGACCGACGGGGGATTCCACTTCACGTCGCAGTTCGACGAAATGCCGCACGCGTCGGTCGGCGACATCGCCATCGCGCCGAGTAATCCCGACGTGGTCTACGTCGGCATGGGCGAGCCGAACAACCGGCAGAGCTCGTCGATCGGCAACGGCGTTTACGGCACGAAGGACGGCGGCAAGACGTGGCTGCACCTCGGCCTCGAAGACACGCAGTCGATCGGCCGCATCGCGGTGAGCCCGACCGATCCGAACACGGTGTTTGTCGCCGCGGTCGGCCATCTCTTCGGACCGAATGAGGAACGCGGCCTCTACAAATCGATCGACGGCGGCAAGACCTGGAAGAAAGCGAAGTACATCGACGCCGACACGGGATTCACCGATGTGGCGATCGATCCGCTGAACCCGAAGGTCGTCTACGCCGCGTCCTACATGCGGCGGCGCACCTGGTGGGGCTTCAACGGCGGCGGCGCGAACAGCGGGCTCTGGAAGTCGATGGACGCCGGCGAGACGTGGACGAAGATCACCGGCGGGGGCTTTCCGGCGCCGACCGACGGCATCATCGGCCGCATCGGCATCTCGATCTACAAGGCGAAGCCGAGCACGATCTTCATGATCGCGGAAGTCGGCGCGGAGGCCGGCATCCAGGTCGGCGTCGGCGACAACGGCCTCGCCGGCAACAGCGGCGACGCGCAGCGCACGCAGAACGGCGGCCCGACGCGAAGCGGCGTCTGGCGCACCGACGACGCGGGCAAGACGTGGACGTTCCTCTCGAACGTGAACAACCGCCCGATCTACTACTCGCAGATCCGCGTGGACCCGACCAACGACAAGAAGCTCTTCCAGGGCGGCGCGACCGCGATGTGGTCGAACGACGGCGGCAAGACGTGGCAGGCGGTGCGCGGCACGGGCCACGGCGATTACCACGCGATCTGGATCAACCCGAAGGACTCGCGCAACATGATGGTCGGCCATGACGGCGGGCTCGACGTCAGCAACGACGGCGGCTTGACGTGGGACTACCGCAACAAGATCGTCGCGTCGCAGTTCTACCAGATCTCCGCCGACATGCGCCGCCCGTACGTCGTGTGCGGCGGTCTCCAGGACAACGGCAGCTGGTGCGGGCCGAGCGCGGTGCGCGCCGGGCTGGGCCCGGTCAACACCGACTGGTATCGCGTGGGCGGCGGCGACGGGTTCTACACGCGCCAGGATCCGACCGACTGGGCGGTGGTCTACTCGGAATCGCAGAACGGTTCGATGAGCCGGTACGACCTGCGGAGCGGCACGCAGAAGAGCGTGCGTCCGAACGCCGGCGGCGCGGGCGGCCGCGGCGGGGCCTCCAACATCACGAACAACCCGGGCAATCTCGGCGAGCTTCGCTTCTACTGGAACACGCCGATCGAACTCTCGCCGTTCGATCCGTCGACTGTCTACACGGGCGCGCAGTACTTCATGAAGTCCACCAACCGCGGCGATACGTGGACCGTCAACCCGAAGGACCTGTCGAACAACGTCGACCGGTTCGGCACGCCGATCATGGGCGTGGCGGGCAACGCGCCGATGGCGTCCAAGCACGACGGCTACTCGAACAACTCGCTCATCACGGTGATCGGCGAATCGCCGGCCAAGCGCGGCGTGATCTGGGTCGGCACCGACGACGGCAACCTGCAGTTGAGCCTGGACGGCGGCAACACATTCACCAATGTGATCGGCAACATCAGCGGCGCGCCGAAGGGCGCCGTGCAGGTGTCGCGCGTGGTCCCGTCGGCGTTCGACGGCGGCACCGCCTACGTGGCGCTGGACAACCACCGCAACGACGACTGGAAGCCCTACATCTTCAAGACGACCGACTACGGCAAGACCTGGGCGTCGGTGACGGGCAACCTGCCGGCCAAGGGCAACGTCAACGCGCTGCGCGAGGACGACCGCAACGCGAACCTGCTGTTCGCGGGCACGGAGTTCGCGCTCTACGTCTCGCTCGACGGCGGCAAGGAATGGAAGAAGTTCATGCCCGGGCTGCCGAGCGTGCGCATCGACGACATCCTCATCCACCCGCGCGATCGCGATCTCATCATCGCCACGCACGGCCGCGGGATCTGGATCCTCGATGACATCACGCCGCTGGAGCAGATGGCGTCGTCGACGAGCGGCACGGTGAAGCTCTTCGAATCGCGCGCCGGCGTGCAGTGGAAGAACGACACGCGGATGGGCCGGTCGGTGCCGGAGACGGAGTTCAAGGGCACGAACCCGGCGCCGGGTACGGCGATCAGCTTCTGGGCAGCGTCGGATCTCGGCGAAGCGAAGATCGAGATTGTCAACGCGGGCGGGCAGGTCGTTCGCACGATCAACACGACCGCGAAAGCCGGGCTCAACCGCGTGATGTGGAATCTCGCGGCTGATCCTCCGGGCGGGCCCGCGCCGGCCGGCGCGGGCGCACCGGGCGCCGCAGGTGGCGGTCGTGGCGCGGGTGGCGGCGGTCAGGGCGGCGGTGGCGGCCGCGGCGGATTCCCCGGCGGCAACACGGCAGCGCCGGGCGCGTACCTGATTCGCCTGACGGCCGGCGGCCAGACGCTCACGTCGAGCGTCGTCGTGCTCGAAGACATCTGGATGCTGGGCGAGAAGTAGCCCGGCGTTTCGGAGGAACTACCGGACGGCCGCGCCCTGATCGGGGCGCGGCCGTCTTTTTTCTTGTGACGATCCGGCTAGCCTTCGATGATCAGGTCCGGGTCCTGTTTCGTGCCGTTCAGCGAGACCGAGTACGAGTAGGTCGCGAGGCCGGCGTTGCCGCGGATCGTGAGCGAGAGCGTGCAGCTTCGGCCCGCGCCGGCGTTGCAGCCCGCGCGGCCGTTGGTCGTGAAGGGGCTGTTCGGATCGCCGCCCTTGATCGACCAGTCGCCGACGGCCACGTTCGCATCGGCGCCGCAGTTGTTGACGACCTCCCACTGCACGACGTTGCCGCGGTTCGCGCGGATGCGCGCGCCGTCGTTGCTGGCGATCGTCTTCACGCAGTTGCCGCCGCGTTCCGAGAGCGTGATGCGCGCGCGCACGGTCGTCGGGCCCTGCGCGACGATCAGCGCAGACGCGCCGGCGACGATGAGTGTGGCGAAACCGATGCGAGTCATGGACGAGCCGAGAGTCATGTCGTTCTCCTGGGGAGTTAAGTCGGACGTTGTGCGTTCACGACCGCGAGGTAGTCGGGCCGGTCGTGCAAGCCCCGCAGATCGAGATCGCGCTTGACGAGCTTCACGCTGTAGCCGGCGGCGATCGCTTTTCTGAGATCGGCCACCGCGCGGTCCGCCTCGCGCGCTAACGCGGCGATAACGGCGCTGCGATAATAAACCTCCGAGTCGTTTGGCGCCAGTGCCAGAGCCTGATCGATGTGGGTCCGCGCCTCGGCCTTCCGCCCGAGCTTGGCTTCGAGGACGCCCACGAGGCCCAGCACCGCGGCGTCGTTGGGATTGACCCGCCACTGGTTCATCGCCAGGTCGAGCGCGTGGCGGTACGCCTCGGCGGCGCCGGCCGTGTCGCCAAGGCCGCCGAGCGCGTCGCCGAGATTGCGCGCGAGGCTCGCGTCGGCCGGGCTGAGCGCGATCGCTTTGAGATACGCCTTGCGGGCCTCGTCAAATCGCCCGTTCCAGAAGTGGATCGTGCCGATATTGGAGAACGTGCCCGGCTTCGGCGTGATGTCGGCGGCGCGCGTGAGGCTCTCGAGGCCCTGCGGGAGATTGTCCTGCATCATCAGCACGACGCCGAGATTGTTGAACCCGACCGAACTGTCGGGCTGCAGCTCCGTGATCCGGCGATACGCCGTCTCCGCGTCGTGGTAGCGGCCCACTTTCATCAGCGTCGCCGCCAGGCGGTTGTGGTTCTGCCAGTAGTTGGGCCGGATGGCGATCGCGCGCTCGTACTCGCGCACGGCATCGTCGGTTTTGCCCTCCTTCGCGAGCACGTCGCCCAGCACGCGATGCGCGTCGTCGCTCGTGGGCCGGAGCACGAGCGCCTGCTGGAGCTCGTCCTTCGCGGTCGTGAACTGGCCGAGGCCCGAATAGACGGTGCCGAGCGAGACATGGACCTCGGCGTTGTTCGGATCGAGCCGCAGCGCGGTCAGGCTGGAGCCGATCGCGCGCGCGGTCCAGGCCGCGTCCTTGGTGTCGACGTACTTCTCCCAATACGCCGCGCCGAGCCCCGCGTGGGCCAGCGCGAACGACGCGTCGCGGCCGATCGCGCGCGTGAACGCCTCGATCGCGTGATCGACGTTGCCTTTCTGGTCGCGCCGGTCGAGAAAGAGCCGGCCTTGCGAGTAGTCGGCAAGCGCGTCCACGTCGCGCGTGGACTCGGACGCGAGCAACCCGCGCTCCTTGCGCGTGAGCGTGAGGTCGAGGCCGTCGGCCAGCCCCTCGGCGAGGTCGCGCTGAAGCGCGAAGAGCTGCGGCAGCGGCCGTTGGAAGTCCTTCTTCCAGACGACCTGGCCGTCGGCGGCCCGCAACTGCAGCGTGACCTTCAGGTTGTCGCCGGCCCGCTCGAATCCGCCGTCCACCACGTAGGTGGCGCCGAGGTCGCGCGCGATCGTCGCCGACGCGGGCGACTTCACAAGATACGCGGCCGTGACGTCGCGCGAGACCACCGCGAGGTTGGGCAGAGCCGCCAGCTTCGCGGTCAGATCGTCGGCGATGCCAACGCCGAGCGGCTCGTTCGTGGCATCGCCGGCCAGGTTGGCGAAGGGCTTGACGACGACCGTCGGCACGGCGCCGCCACGCGTCGGCGATCTCCAGGGCCGCCAGCCGGAGAGCCAGATCGACGCCGTACCTGCGACCACCAACAGGGCCGCCGCGAGCGCGACGCGCCCGCGGGACCGTGACGATCGGGTCGGCGGCGGCGCAGCCGCGGCGACGCTCCCACCTGCGGCGGCGCGAAGCGCGTTCGCCAATTCCTGCGCCGTCTGGTAGCGCGCCGCCGGCACCCGCGCGATGGACTTGAGCACAACGTCGTTGATCGCCGCCGGGACCGACGGCACGATGCTCATCGGCGCCGGCGGATCGACCGTGAGCGCCTGGACCGCGGCGGACACCAGGTTCGATCCGTCGAACGGGCGCCGGCCGGTCAACATCTCGAAGAGCACGACGCCGAGCGAGTAGATATCCACCCGCTCGTCGAGCGGTCCGTCCGAGAGCCGCTCGGGCGCCATGTAGCCCGGGCTGCCGGAGATGCTCGAGTTCGACAGCCCGTGCACGGTGGACGCGATGCGCGTGTCTTCGCTCGCGCGGGTCTTCGCGGACAGCTGCGCGAGGCCGAAGTCGAGGATCTTGGCCCGTCCGCCGCGCGTGAGGTGAACGTTCGCCGGCTTCAGGTCGCAGTGGAGCACGCCGTGCGAGTGCGCGTCAGCGAGCGCGTCGGCGAGTTGAATCCCGAGGTCGACCGCTTCGCCGGCCGGCAACGCGCCGCGGGCGATGCGCGACCCCAGCGTCTCGCCCTCGACATATTCCATGACGATGATGAGGGTGTCGTCGCCTTCGAGGACGTCGAACACCGTGGCGATGCCGGGGTGATGCAGCCGCGCGACCGTGCGCGCCTCGTGGAGCGCGCGCGCCCGCGCTTCGCCGTCGCGCACCGCGTGGGGCATCAGCCGCTTCAGCGCGACCTTGCGCCGGAGCCGCGTGTCTTCGGCGAGAAAGACTTCGCCCATGCCGCCGGCGCCAAGGCGCTCGATGACGCGGTATGGGCCGACGTCGGTTCCGATCATGCCCGGAGAGTATAGAGGGAGACGCTTACTGTTTCGTCAGCGTCACGGTGCCGCTCGTGAACGGCGCGGTGCACGAGCCGGTGCCGGAGTAGGTGCCGCTGATCGAGGTCGGAGAGGTCGCCGGTGAGACGGAGAAGGCGCCGGACACGGTGACCGTGCATTCCGGCGCCACCGACACGCCGCCGGCCGGCACCGTCATCGTCCAGGAGCCCGACGTCCCGGAGAGTTCGAGCGTCACGGTGCCGGTGAGGACCACTGTGCCCTGCGGCGTGCGCGTCGTCGCCGGACCCGAGGCGCCTGTCGATGTGCGCGTCAGCGTCCAGGTCATCGTGCCGGGCCCGGACGAATCGGAGGCGGCGCCCGACCATGAACCGGTGAGATCGAGCACCGTGGGCTGCGGCGTCGGGGTGATCGGCGTGGGTGACGGACTGCCGCAGGCGGCAACGCCCGCGCACACGGCCCAGAGCAGGCCCGCCGCAAGGAGGCGCTTCATGTCAGTGGCGCGCCGGATCCAACGGCGCCGCACCGCAGCCGCGTTCGGGGAACCCCAGAATGCCCTGAGAGGCCGGAGCGCGGACCGTCAGTGTCCACTGTCGGCCGTCCTGAAGCACCAGCGCGGGATCGCGCCGAACGGCTGACGTCGGATCGGAAACCGTGACGTCGACGGTGTGATTACCGACGCGATAGCCCGCCGTGTCGAGCGTCAACGCCGCTGCGCTGCTGACGACGACGCCGTCGACACGCCAGCGGATCGTGAGATCGTGCGTGCGCGGCCGCAGCGCCTCCACCAGAAAACTCACGCGCTCGCCGCAGACGCGCGAGAGCGTCGTCTCGGATGGCGTGACCGCATCGATCGGCGACACGAAGTTGTAGTAGCGGAGGATGAGCTGCTCGGAGTTGATCTGCTCGAACGGGCGGCCGAGCGACCGCATCTTCGAGTCGTTCGTCGGACGGTACAGTCCCGCGGGGCAGTACTTGGCGCCCTCGTAGAGGCCCGGAATGCCGGCTCCGTTCCCGGTTGTCGGAATCGGCGTGGCCGCGTCGATCCACGCCGACCATTTGATCGACGACCGGCTGGTCTCGCGCGTCGCGTTGACCTCGGCCGGCTCGACGCTGTTGAAGCACGTCGGCGGCTGCGTCGTGTACTCGTCGGCCAGCAGGCCGAGTGTGTGGCCGTATTCGTGGAGCACCAGCTCCGACGACTGGAAGTTGGTCGAGGCGACGGCGATCGACCCGCCGCTGCCGCCGTACTCGGTGTCGTTGACGAGCACGAGCACGAGATCGCGCTGGTTGGCCGGGACGCTGCGCGCCAACACCGCGTTGACGGCCGAGGTGTTGATGCAGATCAGCCGCTGGATGCCGCCGCAGTTGTAGTACGCGCCCAGCGCCGACGCGATGTTGCGGCCGACCTCCGGATGACTGACGCCAACCTCCGTGGAGGTCACGTCCACGCGCAGGACGTTGAAGTAGTTCGCGTACTCGGAATAGGGCGGGTCTCGAAAGAGCGCCGCCAGCACGCTGTCCACGTCGCGCGCGAATTGGCTGAGTCCGCCGGCCGTGTAGCCGTCGCCCATGATCACCATGTTCAGGCGATTGGTCGCGGGGCCGTTGTTGCGCACGACCGTGACCGGCTCGGCCGACGCCGATCCCGATACCGCGAGCACCAACGCCAGGACGAGCGCGGCCCGCATCACCGGATTCTCTTGAGCGGCACCTCACCCACAAGGTCGAGCAGGTACTCGGTGCCGTTCCAGTGGGGCTGGTACACCGACAGGCGCGTGGCCGCCGGAAGGTCCGGCAGCGTGATCAGCATTTCCGCGGACTCGCGCTCGACGATGCGGCCGGTGAGTTTGCCGTCCGGGCCCGGCACTTCGGCGCGCACGATCCGCGGGTTCTTCACGAGCCGCCAGTCGAGCGCCGCGCCATCGGCGCTCCTCTGCACGACGACGAGTTGGTCTTCGGTGATCTGCGGGCTGCGCTCGCGCCGCAGCACGCCGATGCCGGGTTGTTCCTGGAGCACGAGCAGACGCTCCGCCGGCACTCCTTGCAGGCCGCCTCGCGCCGGCGTGGTCGTCGCGGTCCAGCGGATCAGCAGCTCCCGCAACTGGTCGGACGATTGGACCTGCGCCGTCTCGCGGGAGAGCGCGCCAAAAGTGATTGACGGCCCGGGCTTCGGCGGCACCTGCGCGCTGGCGCAGACCGCCGACAGCTGCGCGACGAAGACGACCCCCCAGAGCGACCGGCGCCGAAGGACGTCGATCATTTTCCGCCGGCGAGCAGCTTGCGAACCTGGTTGACGGTGTTCGTGATGCCGATCTCGGCGAGATCCTTGCCGATGGCTTTCGTCGCCGGGTGCGGATTCCCGCTCAATCCGTTGTTCACGCGCGGCGCGGCGTTGGCGTTGCCGCCGCCACCGCCGCGCTGACCGCCGCCACCGCCGGGCGCGCCACCGCCGGCCGCGCGCGCCGCCGCGGCGTCCTTGCGGTCCTTCCACGCCTTGAGGTCGGCCTCGAGCGATTCGCCTTCGAAGCGCGCGCCGTCAAACGGCACGGTCTTGAAGTTCGGACGGATGAACGCGAACTGGGTGGGTTCCCAATACATCATCTCGGCGGTCTCCATCATGCCGCCGTGGCCCGCGATCGGGAGCTTGTGCTCGTACATGTACATGTCGATGTCGTCGTGCGTCTTCTGGTAGAAGTCGCCGACGTAGTGCACGCGGATCCCCTTGGCGGCGAACTTCGCCGACATCTCTTCCGAGACCTGGCGCATCTCGTTCTGGCCGCCGCCGTGATCGCCCATGAGGAAGATGTCTTTGAAGCCGATGTACATCAGGCTTTCGACGCCGCCCTGGATGATGCCTTTGAACGTCGCGGCGTCGACCTGGATCGCGCCGGGATTGGGCGCCGTCGGGCCGTTCTCTTCCGCGAAGCTCTTCCACTGATTGGCGTTGTAGCCGCCGGTCGCCGACACCGCGAACGGAATCGTCGGCGCGACGATGGTCTTGCCGAGCCGCTTCGCGGCTTCGACGGCGCGATGGGTGGCGAGCACGTTGTGGACCGCGATCACGGCGTGCGGCCCGCGAATCTCGGTGCCGCCGGTGACGAGGAACGCCGACGTCCAGCCGTTCTTGATCTTGTCGGCCAGTTCGGTTTGCGTCAGCTGATCGAGCTCGACGACCTTGTCGACGTTCATGCCGGCCACACCTTGGCCGGTCGTGATCTGCGCGACGAGCGCGGGCGCAGCCAGTGCGAGAAGCAGGGATGGGACGAGCAGCCGTTTCATGAGACCCTCCGGGGCGTGAGCCGGATCATAAACCGGCCCCCGCCCCGAAGGGGAAGACTACTTGGCGGGCTTCAGATCGGCGAGTTTCTTGAAATCCACCTTCGACACGAAGGTCCGGAGCGTGTCGAGCGAGTCCACGCCTTCGCCCTCGGCCTTCACGACGAACCGGCCGTTGACGAGCACCGAGAACTCGCCGACGAACTTCTCGGCGTTCCACTTCGACGCGGCCTGGAAGCCCTCATAGGTGAACCGCGTAATGCTGGTCGACGGCGAGGGCTTTTCCGAGTAGCCCTCGGGCAGGACGCTGATCATGCCCGCCAACGCCATCAGGCAGTCACCCACGCCGACCGTGTCGCCGATCGTCAGGTGGATCTTCGCGGATCCGCTGGTGAAGTCGCCGATCGCGAAGCTGTAGCCGGTGTCTTCCGACACGCGGACGACGTCGCCGGTCAGCGGGCCGCGGGTCCAGCCCTCGCTCTGCGGGAGGAGCGTCTGGAGCGCCTCAACGGTCACAACGGGGAGTGGCTTCGGCGCCACCGGGGCGGCGGGTTTCTGAGGGGTCAGGACCAGCAACGCGGCAAGGATCAGGTTCATAGAACACCTCTTCTGGCGGCGGGGAACTGCTAAAGCCGTGCCATCCGATTGCCGGGGAGGCGGCAGGTACTTGGCGGCAGAATGCTGGATTCTTCGGGGCCGGCCGGAGAAAACCCGCGCAGCCCGCGTGCTAGACTGCGGCGCCCGATGTCGTCCGTCCGTGCACGTCTGGTCATCCTCCACGCGGTCTTCCTGCTGTCGGGCTTCGCGGCGATCATCTATCAGCTGATCTGGCAGCGTGCGCTCCTGACCTCGTACGGCGCCAACTCGGAAACGGTCACGGTGGTGGTGGCGGCGTTCATGCTCGGACTGGGCGCCGGCAGCCTGGCCGGCGGTGAGTTGTCCCAGCGCAGCCGCTGGTCGCTCCCGGCGCTGTTTGCGGCGATGGAACTCGGCATCGCGGTGTGCGGCGTCGCATCCCTGCCGGTGTTTGCCGCCGTGAGCCGGTGGACGCTGACGGTCTCGCCCGTGGTGTCCGCCGTTACGGTCTTTCTGTTGTTGCTCGTGCCCACCGCGTTGATGGGCGCGACGCTGCCCATGCTCGTCGCCTACACGGCGAGGTATTCGGCGGCGGTCGGCCGCGCCGTCGGCAGCTTGTACTCGATCAACGCCCTGGGCTCGGCGCTCGGCGCGGGCGCGGCGATCGTGATCGTCTTTTCGTCGCTGGGCCAGCAGCGATCCGTCTGGCTGGCCGCGTCGCTCAACATCGTCATAGCGCTGGTGGCCGGCAGCGTCGCGAAGTGGGGCGGCGAGGGCGTTGCGTCATGATGGCGCTCGCGCTGCTGCTGTCGTTCGTGTCCGGGTTCATCGCGCTGTCGTACGAGATCGTCTGGTACCGCGCGTTCTCGATCGGGATGTCGGGCCGCGCGCAGGCGTTTGCCCTGCTGCTCGTCGGCTACCTGACCGGCATCGCGCTGGGCTCCTGGCTCAGCCGGCGCGTCTGCGAGGGTGCCGCGCCGACGCGCCGGGCGATCTACGCGCTGGCCGCGAGCGTCTTTGTGGGCAACGTGCTCGGCTTCATGTTCGTGCCCTGGCTGGCCGACCTGATGACGTGGCCCCGCCCGTGGATGCCGTCGGTGGGCCTCTTGATCGTGACCGTCACCGGTCTCGGCTCCGTGTTTCCGCTTGTCGCGCAGATGTCGATTCCCCAGCGATCGGCGGTCGGCCGTCAATTCTCATACGTCTACGCGGCCAATATCCTCGGTTCCACGTTCGGCAGCGTGGTGACCGGCTTCGTGTTGCTCGATCGCATGACCGCCGCTCAGGTGACCACGTGGCTGGGCATCGCCGGGATGGCGAGCGCCGCGGGCATCGTGGCGATTGCGAGACCCACGCGGCGAGCGATGGCGGTGGCGGGATTGGCGTGCGTTCTTGCGGCCGGTGGCATGTGGCGTTCGTCTGCGGCGCTCTTCGACGGCGTCTACGAGAAATTCATCTTCATGCGCCAGTACCAGCCCGGCGAGCGATTCGCGCACGTGATCGAGACGCGATCCGGAGTCGTGGCGGTGACCCAGGACGCCGTCATCTATGGCGGCGGCGTCTACGACGGCGTGGTCAACACCGATCTCCGACATGACGAACGGAATGCCGTCCACCGGCCGTACATGGTCGGCGCGCTGCATCCGAAGCCGAGGCGCGTGCTCCTGGTGGGCCTCGGTGGGGGGTCGTGGGCGGCGGTGCTCGCCCATCATCCGGAAGTGGAGCACGTGACCGTCGTCGAAATCGACGCCGGCCACTTGAAGCTGCTGACGTATTACCCGGAGATGGTCCAGCTCCTGTCGAATCCGAAAGTCACGATCGAGCTGGACGACATCCGCCGCTGGCTCGCGCGGCATCCGAAGGAGAGGTTCGATCTCGT
>SCUN01000315.1 GCA_004297655.1 Acidobacteriota bacterium
CTGGAGGGGCGCCGCTTCGGTGGCGCCCTTCTTTTTTTCGAGTGCCGGGTACAATACGCGTAACCCGTCGATGCCGACTCCATCCATCCACGACCTCACGAACGACTTCCTGCAGGCGCTGGAGCTGTGCCATACCCCGAACGACCTGAAGGCGTTGCGCGATCGATACCTGGGTCGCAAGAACGGAGTCTTGGGGACGCTGATGAAGGAGCTCGGCGAACTCGGGGCAGACGCACGGAAGACTCGAGGCGCTGAGCTGAATCTGTTCAAGGGCGCCATCGAAAGCGGTCTTGCGAACAAAGAAGCCGCGCTCATGGACACCGCGTCGGTCCTCGCGCGGCCGATCGACGTCAGCATTCCCGGAATCGCCCCGCAAAACGGCGGGCTGCATCCGACGATCCAGATGATGTACGACCTCAACGACGCCTTCGCGGCGCTCAACTTCGAGGTCTTCGAAGGTCCCGAAATCACGAGCGAACTCTACGAGTTCGACCACATGAACTTCCCGCCCGATCACCCGGCGCGCGAGAGCATGGACACGTACTGGCTCAGCGGCCCCGACACCGCGCGGGGGGCCGACCGCCTCTGCATCCGCCCGCATCTGACCGGCGCGAGCGTGCGCTACATGCAGCGCCACACGCCGCCGTTCCGCTTCGTCTATCCCGGCCGCGTCTTCCGTAACGAGACGACCGACGCCCGGCACGAGCGCGCCTTCTTCCAATACGAAGCGCTCATCGTCGAAAAGCACCTCCCGTTCAGCGCGGGCCAGTTGCTGATCCGCACCGTGCTCAGCACGGTGTTCGGACGGCCCGTCCGGACGCGGATGCGCGCGGGCTTCTTCCCGTTCGTCGAGCCGGGCTTCGAAATCGACATGGAGTGCGTCATCTGCAACGGCGCGGGGTGCAAGGTCTGCAAGCAGGTCGGCTGGATCGAGGTCATGCCCGGCGGCATGCCGCATCCGAACGTCTTCCGCGCCGGCGGCCTCGACCACAACGAGTGGATGGGCTTCTACGTGAACGTCGGCCTGGACCGCCTCGTCATGATGCGCTACGGCATCGATGACGTGCGGCTGTTCCACAGCGCGGACCTGCGCTTCCTCGAGCAGTTCCGATGAAGATCTCGCTCAACTGGATCGCCGACTACACGACGCTGCCCGCGGGCCTCACGCCGCGCGAGATCGCGCATCAGCTCACGATGGCGACGGTCGAAGTTGAGGGCGTGCATGAGACCGACGGCGACGTCGTCTTCGAGATCGACAACAAGTCGCTGACGAATCGGCCGGATCTGTGGGGCCATTACGGCGTCGCGCGCGAGCTCGCGGCGATCTACCAGGTGCCGCTCAAGCCGCTGCCGGGTGCCGAACCGGCGCTGCCGAAGGCCTCGCTCGTCGGCTACATCGATCCGGCAGTCTGCCGGCGGTTCACGGCTACGCGCATCGAGAACGTCACCGTGCTCGAGACGCCGGCCTGGATGAAGCAGCGGCTGGTGGCCATCGGCCAGCGCTCGAAGAACCTCTACGCAGATCTCACGAACTACGTGATGCTCGCCACCGGCCAGCCCACGCATGCGTTCGACGCGAACCGGTTGACGCTGCCGCTGTCGGTGCGCCGCGCGCACGACAAGGAAGCGTTTCATGCCCTCGACGGCACGGCGCTCACATTGACCGCCGCCGATGCGGTGGTCGCCGACGGCAAGGGTCCGGTCGGCCTCGCCGGCGTCATCGGCGGGATGGACTCCGCCATTCAGGCCGGCACGACGAGGGTGCTCTTCGAAGCGGCGAACTTCGACCCGCTGGCCATCCGGCGCACCGCGGCCACGCACGGAATTCGGACCGAGGCGTCGACGCGGTTCGAGAAATCGCTTTCCACGCACCGCATCGACGAGGCCAGGCGGCTGTTCTTCCACCTGCTGAAGGACATCGATCCGGGCGCGCGCGTCACGGGCTTCGACGACACGGTCAACGCGGCGACGGCTCCCGGAGAAATCCGCGCCAGCGCGGCCTACCTGCGCGATCGCATCGGCAAGGACCTGTCGATCGCGGAACTCCGCGCGCCACTCGAGCGGCTGGGATTCGGCGTGGACGTGGATGCCGACCAGCTCACGGTCACGGTGCCCGAGTGGCGCCACACCGGCGACGTCTCCGGGCCGCACGACCTCGTCGAGGAAATCGCGCGGCTGCATGGCTACGAGCGGTTTGAGTTCCAGGCGCCCGCGATCCGGCTCGAGACCTCAGCCCGCGACTATTCGCGGAGCGCGGAACGTCGCGTGAAAGAGTACCTGGCACTCGGCTGCGGCATGCAGGAAGTCATCAACTACCCCTGGACCGAGGACCGGTTCGTCATCGCGGCCGGGTTCAGCCCGGACGCCGCGAACCTGCGGCTGAGCGCGCCGCCCGCCCCGGATCAGGCGACCCTGCGCACCTCGCTCGTGCCGGGACTGCTGCGCGCGATCGAATCCAACATCCGCTGGCGAAGCGCCTTCCGCATCTTCGAAAGCGGCTCGGTCTTCCCGTCCGGCCAGCCCACCCGACTCGACGACGACCGGGAGAGGCTGCCGCCGCAGCAAAAGCACATCGCGGCGGCGCTCGTCGGCGACGAGGCGGAATCGCTCTTCCGCGAGGCCAAGGGCGCGATCGAGGCGCTGGCGCAGCGGGCGCATGTAGCCCCCCTGACGCTGGCGGCCGGCGGGTCGGCGCCGTGGGCCGATGCCGGCGCGTGCCTGTCGATCGCGAGCGGCGGCCTGACGATCGGCCACGTCGGCGTCCTGGCCCGGCGCGGCACCCGCGCCGCCGGCCTCAAGCACGCCTTCGCGGCGGTCTTCGAATTTGCGCTCGACGGCCTCCGCTCGTCGCCGTCGCGCGACAACAAGTACGTGGCGTTGCCGGAATTGCCGTCGGTGGACGTGGACGTCTCGCTGACATACGCGGACAACGTTGCCTGGGCGGACATCGCCGAGGCCGCCCGCGGCGTCGACCCGCTCATCGCGGCGATCGAGTTCATCGATCAGTACCGCGGCAAGGGCATTCCCGACGGCCACCGCTCGATTACGCTTCGCGCGCGGCTCCAGCCGACGTCGCAGACGCTCACGTCGGAAGAAGCCGTGGCGATCGCGAACCTGATTCGAGAGGTCGAGCGCCAGAAATTCGGCGCATCCGAGCGGTAAACCGCTTGAACCGCGCGGAGGTTCGTGCGACCATTTCCACTCATGGCGAAGACCGCAGTCACCGTCGATCTGCTTCCGATCGACCGGCTCGAAGAAAAGATCAAACAGCTCGTCAACATGGTCGATCAGCTCCGCTCCGAACGCGCGACGGCGCTCGATGAAGTGGCGCGCCTCCAGCGGGAGCTCGACACCACGCGCGCGCGTCTCGGCGACGCGGAAGGCGCCGGTGTCGAGGTCAGCACGCTCCGCGAGGAACGCGAGCTGATCAAGAACCGCGTGGCGCAGATGATCTCGCAGATCGAGAAACTCGGAATCTAGCGATGAAAGGGCGCGTCGTCCAGGTCGACGTCCAGGGCCAGAAGTACTCGGTCCGCAGCGAACTCGAGCCGGCCTACATCGCCGAGATCGCCAACTACGTCGATCAGAAGATGCAGCTCGCGGCCAGCCAGCTCACGACCGCCGACGCGACGCGCGTCGCGGTCATCGCCGCCCTCAACCTCGCCGACGAACTCTTCCGCGCCCGCGCCGCCGGCGCGGGCGTCGAACAGCAAGTCCTCGATCGCACGGCCGCCATCGAACGCATGGTTGACGCGGCCCTCGGGCTCGCTGTGACGGAAGCTCGCATTGTGAATGGTTAGTGGTC
Source organism: Acidobacteriota bacterium (assembly GCA_004297655.1). Lineage (GTDB taxonomy): Bacteria > Acidobacteriota > Vicinamibacteria > Vicinamibacterales > SCN-69-37 > SCUN01. The sequence goes on from SCUN01000315.1 coordinate 3,806, forward strand.
AGTGGCCAATGACCACTGACCATTGACCACTGCTATACTCAAGGTCCTGCTTTGCTCGTGATGGCCGGAGTGTCGCTTGGGCCGATGTTTTCTAATACCAAGCGAGCTGCGACGCTGCGCGGTGTGCATGCCTCCGTGGTGAGGAAGCCTAAAGCGCGGCTTACATAGCGGTTCCACCTGTCCAACAGGTCCGTTCGACCTCCCCACACGGCAAAGCGGGGATAATCAACCTGCCGTGCGGTCGATCTCCGAAATTGGCGAACACCATCTGATTCGGCGCATTCGCGAGCGCGCCGGCGACCCGCCGTCCTGGGTCACGATCGGCATCGGCGACGATGCGGCGGTCGTCGAACCGGCGCGCGGCGAGCTGGATGTCATCACCACCGACTGCCAGATCGAAGACGTGCATTTCTCGCGCGCGTGGATGTCGATGCGCGAGATCGGCGCGAAGGCGCTCGCCGTCAACATCAGCGATCTGGCCGCGATGGCCGCTGCGCCGCGCGCGGCGACGCTCAGCCTCGCGCTGCCCCCCGCGCTTCTCGTCGACGACTTCGACGCGATGATCGACGGCTTCCTCGACCTCTCACGGCTCGCGAAGGTGCCGCTGGTCGGCGGCAACATCTCCCGCTCGCCCGGGCCCATCGTGATCGACGTGACGCTGATCGGCTCGGCACGACGGCGCCGGATTCTCACGCGGAGCGGCGGCGCCGCGGGACACTTACTGTTCGTGACGGGATCTCTCGGCGCTGCCGCAGCCCGGATAGAGCGGTTCGAGGACACGAACACTCAGGGTTCGTACGAACGCTCAGAGGGTTCGTACGAACGTCCCGTGTTCCTCCTGAACCTCGCGCGCGAGGTCGCCGCGAACCGCCTCGCGTCCGCCTGCATGGATTTGTCGGATGGTCTTGCGGACGGCGTTTCGCAAATGGCCACGGCGTCTGGCACCGGCGCGGTCGTTCTATCGTCAAAGGTGCCAGTGGATCCGACGGCGACGCTCGAACACGCCCTGCGCGGCGGCGAAGACTACGAACTGCTGTTTGCGGTGCCGCCGCGGCGCCGGCGCGGATTCGAGAAGATCGCCGGGCGATCCACCACGGTGACCTGCGTCGGCGAGATGACCAAGGCGCCCGATCTCCTCCTCGACGAGGGCCCGCTCGGCGGCGGGTTCGCGCACTTCTAGAATAGGCGGGCGATGGTCTGGCATCTGACGAAGTCGGCGATCCGACGCTGGGCCGAGCGCCTGCTCCACGTGCACGACTCTCCCGAGCGCACGGCGCGCGCGTTCGCCATCGGCGTCGTCATCGGCTTCTCGCCGACGCTCGGCCTCCACACGGCGCTGGGCCTGGTCGTCGCCTTCACCTTCAACTTGAACCGCGTGGCCGTACTACTCGGCCTGTGGGTCAACCTGCCGTGGTTCATCGCGCCGTTCTACGCGCTGGCCACCGCGTTCGGCGCGTGGATCCTGCGTGCCCGGATGCCGGCCGACTTCCTGCCGCACCTCGATGCGATCTGGCAGACGCCCGGGTTCTGGGCCCGATTCGAGGCGCTCGGCCAGTTACTGCGGCCGCTCCTGCCGGCCTATCTCCTTGGTTCTTCGATACTTGCAGCCGTCCTGGGGATCGCTGCCTACGTCCTGAGCCTCTGGTTCCTGCGCGCCCGGAAAGCCCTGCAGGCTCGGCACTCGGAGTTACCCTAAAGCACCGGTGTTTCTTTCTCAGTCTCTTTGGCGGAAGGTCATTGCCACGGCGCTCGCCGCGGGCACTTTCGTCATGCTGTACGAAGGGACGGTCATCGACTCCCGGCGGACCGCCGCCGTTCCCATTTCGGACGACAAGGCCCCGCCCACGGCGGGGGCCCGCCTCCGATTCACCGCCACGGCCTACTGCAAGGGCCAGACGACCGCTTCCGGCGTCGGCGTCACCGCCGGCATCGTCGCGGCGGATCCCGCGCTCCTCCCGGAAGGATCGGTCATCGAGGTCAACAGCTTGTCGAAGGCCGACAAGGCGCTGCCCGAGCAGTTTCACGGGATCTACACCGTCCTCGACACGGGTCCGGCTGTGAACGGACGCCACATCGACATCTACATGTGGAGCTGCAACGACGCGCTGGCGCTCGGCCGGCGCGACGCGATCGTTACAGTTTTGAGGCTGGGCTGGAATCCCAGGAACTCTCGCTGAATCTGGCAGTCGGGCAATCGGGTAATGGGAATCGGGTAATTGCCGATAACCTGAAATGTGAAAACCCTAAATACTCTCCTGATCACCCTGGCCCTGGCATTGCTCGTGGCGCCCCCGGCAGCCGCCCAATACAGCGCCCCGAAGATGAATGCGCCGAACAGCGGCAACACCGAGGTCGCCGTCGGCGAGAAATACCACATACAGTTCAACGGCGGTCTCTGGAATCCGACCGTGTATGGGCTGATCGCCAGTTCGCAGTTTGGCATCACCGGCACGCAGATCAGCTTCGAGAAGGACCTGAAATTCGCGCAGAAGCGTTTCAAGGAATTCGGCGTGGAGTTGCGCCCCACGAAGCGCAACAAGTTCTACGCGCAGTACACGCCGATCACCTACGCGTCGGACACGACGCTCACCCGCGAAATCGTCTTCAACGGCCAGAAGTTCGCCGTGAATCTCCCGGTCAAGGCGACCTACGACTGGAAGGTCTGGCGCATCGGCTACGAAATCGACGTCGTCTCGATGTCGCGCGGATTCGTCGGGCTGCTCTTCGAAGCGCAGATGACGGAGTTCGGCGCGAGCGTGAAGGCGCCGGCGACGGCCGAGTTCACCAAGGCGAAGGGTCCGCTGCCCGCGCTGGGGCTGATCGCGCGCGCTTACCCGGTCAAAAACGCATCGATCACGGCGCAGGTCACCGGTCTGAAGGTCCCGGACGTGAGCCCCGACTACCAGGGCAGCTACGCGGACTGGAATATCTACGGCACGTTCAACGTGAATCAGTACGCGGGCGTGCAGGCCGGCTGGCGGCGCGTGACGACGAACGTCGTGATCAAGAAGGACTCCGGGAACACGCTGTTCAAGGGCATCTGGTTCGGCGCGGTCGTTCGGTACTAGCGAATCGAAATCCAGACCCCAAGAGTGCGGCGATCCGTGCTGTTGGGGTCTTTCTCTGCCGGCACGAAGCCGTCGCCGGACGCGACGCGCACGGCCGCGGACCCGCCGGCACCGAGCGGAACCTCGATGTCCTGTTCCTGCCCTGGCGTCATCACCAGCAGCCGCTGAAACGTCCCGGATTCCACCGACACCTGGTTCGGCGCGGCGCCGTTTCGCACGAGGAGCCGAACAACGGTCGCCGGCGCCGACGGATCGGGCACGACGACAAACTGCGCGTCCTGTCTGCCGCGAACCCAGAAGCCTTCCTTCTCCGGGTAGGCGTTGTCATCGAGGAACAGCACGCCCGCGGCGGCGTATTGTGACGCCGCGCGAATCGGCAGACCGGGGTCCTTCACGGCGCCATCGACACCCAACTGAACGGACAGCGCGGCCCTCGCGGCGGGGTCGGAATCGACGACGAGACTGCCGACGCTCGCCGGCACGAGGAACGGGAACGAGAACTCCCCCGCTCCGGGAATCGCGAAGACGCGCCACGGACCGCTCGAGCGTCCGATCGACAACCGCACGTCAGTGGGGAACGCGCTCGTCGATCGCACGCGCGCGACGTAGCGCCCGGCCGGAACGTCCGACAGCCGCATCAACGGCGGCGGTTCGATGACGCTCGCCTGCTGCGGGTCGATCGCCAGAGCGCCCTTGATGTTCTGCCGCGCGAATCGGCCGGGGCCGATCGACCAGCTCGACGCGCCGGCGCCGACCGCGCGGATCACGCCAAGCTGGGATGGCGCCGGGTCGAGCGGCGCGGCGCCCGTGTAGGCCCAGCCAATGGGCGCGAGGATCGTCACCGCCGCGATCGCCCAGAGACTCGCCGCTACGCGCGGTTTCAAGCCGCGCTGTTTGATCACCAGCCACAACCCAACGGCCATGCCGACGACAAGCAGGACGTGCAACGGGAAGCGCGGCTCCTGCCAGAAGAAGCTCGGCCACACGCGCGAGAGGTCCGCCACGGGCGACAGCCACTCGAGCCACAGCGGCTGCGCGGTGCGGTCGTTCTTCAAAGCGAGCGACGCGCCATCGACGAGGAGCACCAGCACGGTCGTCGCCGCGCCGAAGCCGGCCAGTCCGGCGAAGAGCGTTCGCGTCGTCTCCTTCACCCGCGACCACGCGACCGCCAGCGGCACCGCCAGCAGCGGCAGCAACGCCATCATGAAGCGCGCGGGGGCCGCCGGTCGCCCCGCCCACCACATCCGCACCGTCGTGACCGCCGCGAGATACAGGAGGACGACGACGCCGATCTCGAGCAGCAATCGACGCGAGGCCTTCTCGGGGCGCATGACCAGGCCGACGAACACGACGGCCACAGCGGGCGCGTACGCGGCCAGACCGAATTGCCCGTCGAAGAACAGCCCAAGAATTGCCGGCCCGATCCACGCAAGTTCCTGTTGCTGCGGTCCGTACTGCGCGCGCGGATCGAACGATCCGTAGAGCACGCTGAAGTAGTAGAACCAGGCGAGCGCACTCGCGATGGGGACGATCAGCAACGCGATCAACCGGCCGGCGCGCACCTTCGCCGGCGCGTCCATCGTCACCATGCGCAGCGCGACGACAGCGCCGAGCGCGCCCGCGATGAGCGCGAAGCGCGTGTGCATCCACGGCAGGGCGGCAAGCGCCACGCCGGTCAGCGTGGTCGGCAGCACGCCGGGGATGTCGCCGCGAGAGAGTTGCACGAGCAGCAACACGCCGGCGGCCGTCGGCAACAGGCCTGGCCCGTCGGGAAATACGGAGAAGCTCTGCATGACGAAGGTCGGCGTGAGCACGACGGCGGCCCACGCGAACCACGCGGCCTCGGGCGAATCGGTCGCCCGCCAACTGAGACGCCAGATCAGCATGGCGCCGATCGACGTGAGCAGAATGATCATCAGGCGCGCGCCGGTGTAGCCGAAGAACTGGAAGAGCGGCGCCACCAGCACGGGCACGCCGGGCGCGTGCACCGAGTACGCCTCGCCGTGAACGCCGCGGACGAGCAGGTCTGGCCGGAGGTTCCCGCCGAAGTACGACGCGTAATCACGACGCGCGTGGTTGTTCTCGATGTCCAGGTCGCCGTCTTTCAGGAGACTCTGCGTGATGATCAGATAGTGCGGTTCGTCCCCCCCGGGCGAGAGTCCATTCGCCGCCCACGCCGAACCTCCGCCGAGCAGGCCCGCCAGCACCAGCGCCGCCACCGTCGCATCGTCGGGCTCGAACAGGTTGAAGAGGGTGAACACGCGGCGGATTGGCGCGAGGCCGATGGCCAGCGCCAGCGATAGCAGGATCGGCGCCCAGGCCATCGGTCCGGTCCAGATCAGGAAGACCGGAGACATCGGCACCGGCAGCCATGGCAGAACGGCCAGGAGCGCCGGCGCCGCAGTCCATGGGGAATCTCGCCATGGGCGAACGGCGATGGCGACGGCGAATGCGCCAAGGGCAATCCAGAACGGCGCCGGTGCGGCGATTCTGGCCGTCGCCGAGTCTGCCGAGGCCACGGCCAGCGTGCCCGCGGCGCACCACGCGGCCAGCGCGATGATGAGCGGGCCGAGACCCTGCCGGAGTCGATTCATTCGCTAGACGCGGGCGACGAGTTTCGCGAGGCGCTGTTCGGCGGCGGCGAACGTCGATTCCTGTTTGCAGAAACAGAAGCGCACCTTGTTCCGGCCGGACGATGGGTCGCGATAAAAGCTGCTGCCCGGCACCGAGGCGACGCCGATGTCGGCCACGAGGTGCCGCGCAAACGCCACGTCGTCGGGGAATCCGAACGCGCTGATGTCCGTCATGATGTAGTACGCGCCGCGCGGCGCGTAGCAGACGAAACCGGCGCGCTCGAGGATGCCGAGCAGCCGCTCTCGCTTCTGCTGATAGCTCGCGGCCAGCCCTTTGTAGTAACTCTCCGGGAGATTCAACGCCGCGGCTCCCGCGGCCTGCAGCGGCGCCGCGGCGCCGACCGTCAGAAAGTCGTGCACTTTCCGGATCGCGCCCGAGATATCGGCCGGCGCGATGGTCCAGCCGACGCGCCATCCGGTGACACTGAACGTCTTCGACAAGCTATTGATCGTGACCGTGCGCTCCGCCATCCCCTCGAGCGTCGCCATCGGCACGTGCGTCGCGCCTTCATAGATGATGTGCTCGTAGATCTCGTCGGTCACCGCGATCACGTCCCACTTCTGGCAGAGCGACGCGATCATCTGCAGTTCGTCTCGCGTGAACACTTTCCCGGTGGGGTTGTTCGGCGTGTTGATAATAATTGCTCGCGTCTTGTCGTTGAACGCTCGCTGCAGTTCCGCGGGATCGAACGACCAGTCCGTTCCAGGGTTCAACGGTTCCCGCAGCTTCACGAAACGCGGCGTTGCCCCGGACAAGATCGCGTCAGGGCCGTAGTTCTCGTAGAACGGCTCGAAGACGATGACCTCGTCGCCGGGATCGACGATGGCCATCATGGTGGACATCATCGCTTCGGTCGATCCGCAGCAGACGGTGAGGTTCGCGTCCGGGTCGACGGCCACGCCGTAGCGCCGCGAGAAGTCCTTCGCGATCGCGTCGCGCAGCGGCTTGGCGCCCCAGGTCACGGCGTACTGATTAATGTCCGCGTTGATCGCGTCGCAGGCGGCCGCCTTGATGTCGGCGGGCGCCGGGA
>SCUN01000316.1 GCA_004297655.1 Acidobacteriota bacterium
CTCGATCGCCATGCGGCGGCCGCGGCCGTAGCCGAGCTGGCGCCGGGCCAGGTCGCGCGCGATGTCGTCGGCCGAGAGCGGCAGGCCCGCGGGCACGCCGTCGATGATGATGACGAGCGCCGGACCGTGCGACTCACCGGACGTCAGAAATCTCAACATTCAGCCAGCAATTCTATCGAAGTTTCTGCAACCACCCGTCGGGCGAGGGGCGCGCTTCACTCGGGCGGCCACCGCCGACGCTCCCGGCAGCCATCTTGCAGTCTCTGTGGCCGTGACATTCATCGGCGATCGCTTCGTCAGCATCGGCCACGGCTGGCTCGACATCGTCACGGGCCGCGCCGTCTCGTTGCGAGTCGGCGCCCCGCCGGCCGACCTCGCCGCGCGCGAGCGCGCGTGCCGCGAGCGCTGGTCGCTGATGCCTACTGGGAATCGCCTCGTGGACTTCGGCCGGCAGGGCTCGGTCGGGTGGTTCGAAGCCGAGCAGTCCGAACCGGCGGCGGCTCCGATCACGTTGCGACAACTGATGTGGCCCGAGGTCGGTGAGCTGTCGGGCGCGATTGCGGCCGGCGACGTGACGGGGGTGGTGTCGATTGACGCCCCGCCGGGGACGGGTTTCCAGATCCTGTGCGGACAGTTGGCGCGTGCCGTTCGTGACGCGGGGTTCGTCACCGTTCGCGTTGATGCGCCGCTGCCGTTTCGGCTGCGCCGCCACCTTCTGCATCGTCACCTCGTGCTGCTCGTCGCCGACGACCAGGCACGGGCATTCGCGGCCGGTTGGCTCGCGCAACTGGCGATCATGAGCGATCGGCACCACATCGTCATCGAGCGCGACGGGTGCGTCGCCAACGCCATCCGATTGCGGCCCTTTGAAAGGGCCTCGCTCCTGAGTGCCGTGATCGATGCCGGCGGGATGGCTGCAGATGCGATTGAAACAGCCGCGACGGCCAGCGGCGGGTGGCCCGCGTCGTTCGCGCGGCGCTTGTCGCAAGTGCCGGCGGCCGCGAACATCGTTCGCGAGCGCGCCGAAGCGTTCGTCCCCGCGCTCATGCCAATGCCGATTGCGCCGGCGATCGAGCGTCACCTTGCGCGCGCCTCGTCCTACGCGCGTCGTCGGCGGCCGATGGCCGAGTCCGAGTGGCATTCGGCGGCCGTCGCCGCGGCGATGAGGCGCGGAGACGTGCCGGGCTCGATTCGCGCCACGGAGCGCTGGGTGCTTCGTTTGATCGACGAAGGCCGCTACGCCCGCGCGGTGGACGTGGCGACGCGCGCGCTCGGCAGGGCAGCGGGCGACATCGAGCGCCGGGAGCTGATGGCGCTCGCGGCACGCGCGCATCTCGCCGCAGCCCAGCTCGCGCGCGCGGAGACGCTGGCGACCGCCGTGCTCGAGAGCAGCCGGCTGAGCGCGACCGCATCCGCTTCGTCCGGCGTGGCTCACGGCATCCTCGTCGAAGCATTGTTCTGGAAGGGGCGTTGGCAGGAGATGCGCGAGCTGCTGGCTCGCGACCCGAGCGCGCCGGCAAACGCCGAGTGGCGCCGCCTGCTC
>SCUN01000317.1 GCA_004297655.1 Acidobacteriota bacterium
GGACACCGTCGACGTGGGCCCGGTTACCGTCACGCTCGCGCGGGTCGCCACATTGACCGTGACCTTGCTGGTCTTGGCGCCGACGGTGGCGGTCACGTCCGCGGCGACGGTCGTCGAAAGCGTCGTCGTCGCCACGCCGTTGCTGTTGGTGTTGACGGTAGAGGCGGACAGTGTGCCTTTGGTGCTGGTGAACTGGACGGGGATCCCCACGAGGCCGTTGCCGCTCACGTCTTCCACGCGGGCGGAGATCGTCGTCGACCCGCCGCTCGAGGAGAGGTTGGCCGGCGAGGCGGTGGTCAGGATGTGGTCCACGGCCGCGGCGCCGATGGTGATCTGCGCGGTCGACTTGGCGCCGCCGGAGTAGGCGGTGATCGTGGCCTTGCCCGACTGGCCGCCGGTCACGAGCTTGACGTTGACCCGGCCGTTCTGGGTCTTGGCCTCCGCAGGCTCAATCGTGCCGATCGTCGTCGTAAAGGAGACCACGGTGCCGTTCTGGACCGGGGTGCCGGCGGCGGTGGTGGACGAGGATGTGCCGGTGCCGGTGCCTGAGGTGCCGCCGTTCTCGATGAGCACGGCGATGACGTCGACCGAGCTATTGAGGGCTGCGACGTCGCTGGCGAGCGTCAGGTTGATGACCGTGCCCGTCGGCGCCAGGAGCGGCACCCGCTCGCAGGCGGTGAGGCCCAAAGCTGCGGTAAGGCCCAGACCGGCGAGAATGATGGAGAGACGGGAGAAACGGCTCATGCAGGATAGTGAGAAGGATAATACGGACATGCGCTCCTCACAATCTGACGCCGGCGGGTTCGCTCTGGTCGTTCTGATGGTGATTCTGGCCATGGCGGCCGTCTGGATGACGGCGTCCCTCCCGGCCTGGAAGCACAACGCGACGCGCGAGAAGGAAGCGGAACTGGTGTTTCGCGGCCAGCAGTACGTGCGGGCGCTGAACCTGTATCAGCGCAAGTTCGGTCCGGGCGCGTCGCCCCAGAGCTTCGACGTCCTCTACGACAACAAGCTGCTCCGCAAGAAATACAAGGATCCGATCACGAACGACGACTTCCTCCCGCTGTACCGCAGCGGCACGCCGCAGGGCCCGGGACAACAGCAACCGGCCGGCGGCGCGCAGCAGCCGACGGGTCCGGGGCAGGGCGGCGCGCTGATGGGTGTGCAAAGCAAGAGCACCGCGGCGTCGATCATGGTCTACAACGGCGCGACGCACTACAACGAGTGGCAGTTCATCATGGTCGCGCAGCAGCCGCAGCAGGGTGGACCGCAGCGCGGGGGACCCGGTGGTGGCCCCGCCGGCGGCGGACCGCAGCGTGGCCTCGGGCCGGCGGGTGGCGGCCCCGGCGGTCCGGTGCGCGGCGGCGGTCCCGGACGAGGGCCCGGCGTGCAGCCCGGCCCAGGTCGAGGCGGTCCGCCCACGGGCACGCCAGCCGGCCCTGGTCGCGGTCGCGGGCTGTAGCCGCCGGGCGTCAGCCCGCGAGCGCCCGCACGACCGCGTCCGCAACGCCGCGGCGCAATTCCTGGATGCCTGAGCCGTCGCGCGTCGGATGCACGCGGTTGGTCAGCAGCGCGACGTAGACATCCGTTTCCGGGTCGATCCACAGCGACGTGCCGGTGAATCCTGTGTGGCCAATCGCGCGCGGCGACATCAGCGTGCCGCACGACGAGGTTGGGAGCATGGTGTCCCAGCCGAGCGCGCGCGAACTCCCGGCGACCTGGGACTTCGCCACGAACGTCTTCAACGTCGCCTGACGCGCGAGCCAGGTGTCGGCGCGGTAGGTCGAGAGCACGACGCGGGCAAATGCGCCGACCGACGCGACCGTGCCGAACAGTCCCGCGTGCGCGGCCACGCCGCCGAGCGCGAAGGCGTTCTCGTCATGCACTTCGCCCTGAATCAACCGGCCGCGCCACGCGTCGCGTTCGGTGGGCGCGATGCGCGGCCGCAGGTGGCGTGACGGCCGATAGCCGATCTCGCCGAGCTGGGCGGCGATCGGCGCGAATTCGGCGTCGAGCGTCGCGCCGGCGGCGCGCTCGAGAAGAAAGCCCAGGAGCATGAAACCAACATCCGAGTACTCGGCTGCCACACCGGGCGTGCGCGCGAGGTCGAGAGCCAGGATCTGATCGAGAAACGCCTCGCGCGTCTGCGCCGTCTTGTAGAGCGCCACGTGCGCCGGCAGGCCGCTCGAGTGATCCAGCAGGCACCGGAGCGTGGGCCGGTCGCCACCTGGCGTGATCAAGGCTCTCCAGCGCGGCTCGAGCGACTCGATCGGCGTGTCGATTGAGAGCACGCCGCGGTCCACGAGGCGCATGGCGATGCTGGTCGTGGCAATGACTTTCGTCAGCGACGCGAGATCGAAGATCGTGTCGTCGGCACACGGCGGCGCGCCCGCGTCGTAGGTCAGCGCGCCGAACGCCGCGCGCCACTGCACGCCGCGCGTGGTCCCTACTTCGATGGTTGCGGCCGGCGTGACACGGTCGCGAATCGCCCGCGCGATGAGATCTCCCGCGGCGGCAAACGCGGCCATGACGTTAGCGAAGGCGTGAGGCGGACTGGATGTTGTCGACGAGCGCCGAGCGGATCAGCGCGAAGTAGTTGGCCGGCGCGTCCGCGGCGGTGAGGCTGTCGTAGGAGTAGAGCAGCACGCCCGACACGCCGGCGCGGCGCACGGCTTTGAGATTCTCCGAGGTGCGCGCGGGCGTGAGGCGAAACGCGCCGATCCCCGCCCACACGGCCGCCGGGCCGGCGTCGGCCTTCACCCGGCTGACCGCGGCGCGAAACGCCTCGGCGTCGGTCGTGTAGATCATCGGACACAACGTATCGATCAGGCCGGCCCGCGCCCACTCGCGCCAATCTTGCAGTCGGGCGCTTCGCGCCTCGTCGGCGTCTGGAATCGCGGCGGCCGAGATCATCAGCCCGGGCCGGGCCGCGCGGGCGGCCGCGCGAATGCTGGCAACGAGCGATGTCAGCCGCGCGCGCCGAAACCGCCCCCACTCGTCGGGCAGGGCGTCGGCCCAGGCCGACGGCACCGACACCGCGAGCCGGTCGAGCCGCTGGCGATCGGCGGCCGTCAGAAACGGCGCCATCTCCGCGCGGAATTCCGCGAGCGTCGCGACGCTGTAGTCGAACTGATCGCTCGGATAGCGCACGTAGTCGAGATGCAGGCCGTCGAGCTCGTACTGCTGAGCCAGATCCGTGACGACGCTGGTCGTGTACTGCCGCGACGCGGCGGTGACAGGCGAGAGATAAAGGCCTTCGACCTGCTCGGACTGCGCGCGGGTCCACCGCGCGAGCTCGCCGATGTACGCCGGCAAATCTGCCGGGACGGCGGCGAGCTTGGCGGCGAGCGGGCGCGGCACCATCAGCCACTCAGGATGGCGCGCGACGACGTGGTTGCGCGCGCGCGGGAGCAGCGTCGCGCTGGCCACGAGATCGACGTTGAACCACGCGTGCACACGGAGACCCTGTTCGTGCGCGAGCTTCAACGTCAGCGCCAGCGGATCGAAACTCTCGGGATCATCTTCGAGTTCCGCGGCGCGCGGCTCCACGCGCGAGCGATAGTACGCGTCGCCGCGGCCCCGCACCTGCACGAGCAGTGTGTTGAAGCCCGCGGTCTTCGCGGTGTCCACCATCTGTCGGATGCTCTTCTCGGAGGTCAGCGACGATCTCAGCACCCACAGTCCGCGGACGTCGTCGTCTTGCGCGAGCGCGCGCGGCGCGGCCGGCAGCGCCAGCCACACGATCGCCGAAAGGGCGGCGAACGCGGTCCACAGACGGGTCGAGCGGGGAGCCATCGAACCATCGACTTTAACATGTTTGATACGCTCATTCCGTGCAGCACGGGCACGTCATCGGGATCGACGCGGGCGGATCGAAGACCGTGTGCCAACTGGGCGACCAGGACGGCAACGTGCTGCGTGAGTCGCGCGGTCCCGGCGCCAATCTGCAGAGCGCCGGCGAACTGGAAGTCGAAAAGGTGCTGCACGACGTGCTCTCCGAGGTGCTGATGGAGGCGCCGCAGCCGCCGCTCGCGATCTGCCTCGGGATGGCCGGCGTGGACCGGCCCACCGACGCGCAGGTCGTGCAGGGCATTCTCAAGCGGCTGTGCCGGGGCACCCGCGCACTCGTCGTAAACGACGCGCTGGTCGCGCTCGAAGCCGGCGCGCCTGGGCAACCCGGCGTCGTGCTGATCGCGGGCACCGGGTCGATCGCCTACGGCCGCGACGGGCACGGCCGCGCCGCGCGCGCCGGCGGCTGGGGCCACGTGTTGGGCGACGAAGGTTCGGGTTTTTGGCTGGGGCGCCAGGCGATTCGCGCCGTGCTTCGGGCGATCGATCACCGCGGCGCGCCCACGGCCATGGCGGCGCCGATCATGGCCCACTTCGGCGTGATGCGCCCGCAGGACCTCGTGCATCCGGTGTACGAAGGCGGCATGCGTCCCCGTGCGATCGCGGCGATCGCGCCCATCGTCGGCGACGCCGCCGAGGCCGGAGACACGGTGGCCGCGCACATCGTCGATGTCGGTGCCGGCGAGCTCGCGGGCGCCGCGACATCGGTCGCCACACGGCTGGGCCTCGACCGGCAGTCATTCACGTTGCCGATGGCCGGCGGGATCTTCCGGTCGGTGCCGAAAGTCCGGTCGCTCGTGATCGAGCGGCTGCGCTCGCAGATGCCATCGGCAGAACCCGCGCTCCTCGAAATCGAACCTGCGTCCGGGGCCGTGCGCCTCGCGGCCGACTTCATCCGCGGCACCGCGCGCATTCCCGTCTACATGGACACCACCTTCTGATGCAGATCGTCATTCATCCCACCGCCCGGGGCGCCGCTGAAGCCGTCGCCTGGTTTCTGGCTGATTGCCTGTACGAAGACCCGGGCCTCGTGCTCGGCTTGCCGACCGGCCGCACGCCGGTCGCGATGTACCGCGAGCTCGTGCGGCTGCACCGCCGCGGACGCGCCGATTTCTCGCGCGCCACGACGTTCAATCTCGACGAGTTCGTGGGTGTGGCGCCGGACCATCCGGGCAGCTATCGGCAGTTCATGACGCGCCACCTCTTCGCCGACGTCAATCTCGATCCGACCCAGACGCACGTGCCGAACGGCGATGCGCCCAGTCCCCGAGCGGAAGCCGCGCGGTACGACGCCGAGATCGCGGCGGCCGGCGGACTGGACATCGCCGTCGTCGGCATCGGCGCCAACGGCCATATCGGCTTCAACGAGCCGGCCCGCACGCTGCCGTCGCATACCAGCGTCGTCCGTCTCAAGCCCAGCTCGCGAAGGTCGAATGCAAAGTCGTTCGGCGGGAGCACGCGCCGCGTGCCGGCGCGCGCGATCTCGATGGGAATGGGCACGATCCTCTCGGCGCGTCACGTCATCCTGCTCGCGACGGGCAGCGAGAAGGCGGAGATTGTCAGGAAAGCGTTGAACGGCCCAATCACGACGATGGTGCCGGCGTCGCTGTTGCAGGGACACCCGAAGGCGCTCGTGGTGCTGGATCGCGCGGCCGCGCGACGGCTTACTTCTTGAGCAGCGCGCGGAGCCGCGGCTCGATGTCTTCGCCGATGGCCTCGCGAATGAAGTCGTCGGACTGACGCAGCCGTTTCGCGGCCTGCGTGGCCGACAGACCGGCCTTCTGCATCACGATCGCGATCTTCACGTTCCATTTGGCCCGCTGGAGCAGTTCGGCGGCCGGCGCGCCGTCGAGCCCGGTGACGATCATCACGATGCGCTTCGCGCGGTCCTTCAGTTTCTCGGACCCCGTCTTCACGTCCACCATGAGGTTGCCGTAGGTCTTGCCGATGCGCACCATCGCGATCGTGGTGAGCATGTTCAGGACCATCTTGGTGGCGGTGCCGGCCTTGAGGCGCGTGGACCCGGCGATCACCTCCGGGCCGACCGCGGGCGCGATGATCAGATCGACGTAGTTCTGCAGGTCGGCGCCGGGCCAGCACGTCACGAAGATGATCCGCGCGCCGACTTTCCGCGCGCCGGTCAGGGCGCCGCGCACGAACTGGGTGATGCCGCTCGCGCTGACACCGATCATCACGTCGCGCTTGTTCACCCGCAGCCGCGCGACCGCGCGCGTGCCTTCTTCAAAGTTGTCTTCGACGCCCTCGCGCGCCCGGAACACGGCTTCCTGGCCGCCGGCCATGATCGCCTGCACCAGCTCGGGTGGGGTGCTGAACGTCGGCGGCATCTCCGCGGCTTCGACCACGCCGAGCCGGCCGCTCGTGCCCGCGCCGACCAGGAAGATGCGGCCCTTCTTCTTCAGCGCCCCGGCGATGATTTCCGCGCCGTGGGCGATGCGCTCGCGCTCGCGGCTCACCGCGGCGACGACTTTCCGGTCTTCGCTGACGACCAGATCCACGATATCGAGGGCGGACATCTTGTCGATGGCCAGCGATGCCTCGTTGATCGCTTCGGTGGGGAGGGACTGCCACTTCGATTGATAGGACATACGGACTGAGCGGACTGACGCGAAAAGCTAAGGCTATCATGTGGCGTGTCGATCGACGCGTATCTGCGTCACCTCGAAGTATCGCGGCGGCTTGCGACGAATTCCCTCGAGGCCTACAGCCGCGATCTCGGCCGCCTCGCGGCGTTCGCCGAGAAGCGCGGCGCCCGGATCGACGCGCTCACGCTCGCCGACCTCGAGGGCTTCGTGCGCGACCTGATGACCTCCGGCCTTTCGCCGAGCTCCACGGCCCGCGTGGTCGCCGCCGTGCGGGGCTACTTCAAGTACTTGCGGCTCAACGGCACGATCGCGGCCAATCCGGCCGACGACCTGCGCAGCCCGCGCTCGTTCAAGACGCTGCCGAAGTTCCTGTCGATCGAGGATGTGGATGCGCTGCTCGCGGCGCCCGACGTCACCACGCCGCTCGGCCTGCGCGACCGCGCGCTCATCGAGCTGCTGTACGCGACGGGTCTGCGCGTATCGGAGCTCGTCGGTTTGCGCATGGCCGACGTCCGCCTGGCGGAAGGGTTCCTCAAGACCCTCGGGAAGGGCAGTAAGGAGCGCATCGTCCCCATCGGCGACGAAGCCGCGAAGTGGGTGGCGCAGTATCTGGCCGACGCTCGGCCGGCACTGACGAAGAAGAAGGAGACGCCGTTTCTCTTCCTGAACTCCCGCGGGCATCGGCTGTCGCGCGTCGGATTCTGGAAGGGCCTCAAGGCCCACGGCCTCAAGGCCGGCATCCGCGGCGCGCTCAGTCCGCACGTCCTGCGGCATTCATTCGCGACGCACCTGCTCGATCGCGGCGCGGATCTGCGCGCGATCCAGGCGATGCTCGGCCACGCCGATCTCTCGACAACGCAGATCTACACGCATGTGCTGGAGGCGCGGCTGCGGCAGGTCTACGATCGCTTCCATCCCCGGTCGTGATCGTGGTACGTTAGTCGTTTAAGGAGCTCACACGAATGGGTCGTATTGGCCGCCATCTCTTCACGTCCGAGTCCGTCACCGAAGGGCATCCCGACAAAATCGCGGATCAGATTTCCGACGGCATCCTGGATGCCATCCTCACGAACGATCCGGGCGCGCGCGTCGCGTGTGAAACACTTGTGACCACCGGGCTGGCGGTCGTCGCCGGCGAAATCACGACCACGACGAGCGTCGACTACCAGCGCGTCGTGCGCCAGGTCATCACGGACGTCGGCTACACCCGCGCGAAGTTCGGCTTCGACGCCGAGACCTGCGCGGTGCTGTCGTCGATTCACGAGCAGTCGCGCGACATCGGCCAGGGCGTGGACACGGGCGGCGCCGGCGACCAGGGCCTGATGTTCGGCTTCGCCTGCACCCAGACCCCGGAGCTCATGCCGCTTCCGATCATGCTCGCGCACAAGCTTGTCCGCGCCATGTCGGAGCTGCGCCGCGCCGGCACGCTGAAGTACCTCCGGCCGGACGGCAAGTCACAGGTCACGGTGGAGTACGAAGGCGACAAGCCCGTCCGCATCGACGCGGTCGTGCTCTCGACGCAGCATGCGCCCGAAGCCACCCAGGACCAGATCAAGAGCGATCTGACCAAGCTCGCCATCAACAAGGTCATCCCGGCCGAGATGATGGACAAGAACACGAAGATCTACGTCAACCCGACCGGGCGCTTCGTCATCGGCGGCCCGCACGGCGACGCCGGCGTCACCGGCCGCAAGATCATCGTCGACACCTACGGCGGGTATGCGCCGCACGGCGGCGGCGCGTTCTCGGGCAAGGATCCGACGAAGGTCGACCGGTCGGCGTGCTACATGGCGCGTTACATCGCGAAGAACGTCGTGGCCTCGGGGCTCGCCGACAAAGCCATGGTGCAGCTCGCGTACGCGATCGGCGTGGCCGATCCGGTCTCCGTGCTCGTCGACACCGGCAACTCCGGCAAGATCAGCGACGAGAAGCTCGTCGACCTCGTGCGCGCGCACTTCAAGCTCACGCCGAAGGGCATCATGGAAACGCTCGATCTGCGGCGGCCGATCTATCGCAAGACCGCGGCGTTCGGACACTTCGGCCGGACCGAGCCGGAGTTCACGTGGGAGCGCACGGACAAAGCCGGCGCCCTCAAAGCCGACGCCGGTCTGTAACGACGCGAGATCGGGATCGTCGTGACGGACGGCCTGAGACGATTTCTCCTGACAACGGCGGCCCTCGTGGCCGCCGTTGTTGCGTACGCCGTCGTCACGGCGCCGCCGAAGCGGTTGGTGCTGCCGCCCGTCGCCTCGAGGACCGTAGCGTTCGGCGCCTACCATGTGCACACCACGCGCTCGGACGGCGCGTTCACGCCCGATGAGGTCGCGAACGCCGCGCGCCAGGCGAATCTGTCGTTTGTGATCCTGACCGATCACGGCGACGCGTCGAGGCCGCCGGATGCGCCGCGGTACGTGAACGGCGTGCTCGTCATCGACGCGGTCGAAGTCAGTGTGGTCGAAGGGCACGTCGTCGCGCTCGGTCTCGCCGGCGCGGCGCCGTATCGGCTCGGTGGGGAAGCGCGCGATGTCATCGAGGACATCCACCGGCTCGGCGGATTCGCGATCGTCGCGCACCCCGATTCGCCGCGGCCCGATTTGCGATGGCGTCCACCCGCCGCGTCGGCGGGTTCGCGCAACCAGATCGCCGATCTGTCCGGCGCCGACGGCATGGAGTGGCTGAACGCCGACAACGAGTGGCGCGACGAACGGCCACTTCGGATCTTCCAGACGCTCATCAACTTTCCAGTGCGTCCCGCCGAATCACTCGCGCGGTTGATGTCGCGGCCCACCGCGGCGCTCCGCCGCTGGGACGCGCTCACGCGCCGGCGTCCGGCGATCGGTCTTGGGGCGACCGACGCGCACGGATTCGCCGGCCGTTTCTACGCACAGACGCTCGCCAGCTTGTCGCAGGCGGTCGAGATGCGCGCGCCGTGGTCCGGCGCGCCGGCCGGCGACGCAGCGCTCGTGCTCGACGCCTTGCGGGCCGGCCGGGCGTGGACGATGGTGAGCGCGTTTGCCGGCCCGGCGGTCGCGCGACTGGCCGCGAAAGCGGGGGCTGAGTCGGCGGTGATGGGCGGATCGCTGACCGCGACGACCGAGCCGGTGGAGATCACCGCCACCATCGAGGGCGCGGCCCACGCGCGCGTCGCCATCTGGCATAACGACCGCGAGATCGCGTCGGGGATGGGCGATGTTCGCTACCAGGGACCGGCCGAAGTCGGCGCCTATCGGGCGGAGGCGTCGCTGGCGGGATTCTCCATGCCGTGGATCGTGACCAACCCGGTCTACATCGCCGCGCCGCCACCCATCGCGACGGCCGTGCCGGCGGCGAAGCCCCAACCCGACGACCTGCTGATTCCGCTGACGCCGGGCGGCGATTGGGCGATCGAGCACGGTCCGACCTCCGATGGTTCGGTCGCGATGGATCCGGGCGGCGGCGTGCGCTTCGGGTTCCGCGTCGGCACCGTGCGTCCAGGGCTCGAGTACTCGGCGCTGGCACGGTCGATGGGCGAGACTGCCGAGTCGTTCGACCGCGTTGAATTCACGGGAAGTTCGTCGGCGCCGATGCGCGTGCTCGTGCAGTTCCGCCTGCCCGGCGGCTCGGATGGCGAGCGGTGGTCGCGGTCCGTCTACCTCGACACCACGCCGCGGCCGATCACGGTCCGGATGACCGACGTCACTCCGGTCGGATTCCAGGCGACGCGACGGCCGGTGGTCGCGCGCGTGAAGTCGATTCTGTTCGTGCTCGACACCCTGAATACCGCGCCAGGCACGAGCGGCGAGATTCTGTTGAAGAACGTCCGATTGGCGCGAAGCCGTCCGGTGTCAGGTCCGAACGGTGAAGAGCAGGTACGACGCCCCGGCCAGAAATAACAGGTTGGGCGCCCACGCGGCGAGCACCGCCGGCAGCAGATCGGCGGATCCGAAGAACCCGAAGGCGATGAACGTGATCTGGTAGGTGAACGCGAGCGCGATCGCCAGGCCGATGCCATAGAGCGCGCCGCGCCGGCCCGTCGTCACGCCGAATGGCACCGCGATGAGCGTCATGATCAGCGTCATCAGGGGCATCGCGTACTTGCGGTGCAGTTCCACATCGAAACTGCCCGAACTGAGGCCGCTGGCTTTCAGCGTCTTCACGTATTCGCCGAGTTGCGTCACGGTCATCGCCTCGGCATCGCGCGTCTCGGTTTCGAAGTAGCGCACCGAATCGAGCGATAGGGCGCGGCGGTCGAACGTCTCCTGCACCGGCGGGCCCGAGGCGGGGAACGTCTGCGACCAGCCTGGCCCGCCCGTCCAGACGCCGCGCGCCAGCACCGCGCGTGGGACGAACGTGTGCCGCGTGACCCGGTACGGCGACTCGCTGATCTCGTAGATCGACAGGTCCGTGAAGATCCGCTGCCGCTGGGCGTAGAGACGGTAGTAGTAGATGCGGCCGCGGGTGCCGGCCAGCCAGTGCCGTTCGTTGACGTCGAGCGTCGCGGACGGCCGCTCCCGGATGACGTCCTCGAGGGCGGCTTTCTTCTTGTTGGCCTGGGCGAGCACGCGTTCCTCGAGAGCGAACAGCAACCCGCTCCAGACGGCCGCGACGATGAGCAGCGGGACCGCCAGCCGGTAGAGGCTGATGCCGCACGACCGCATGACGGTCAGTTCGCCAGTCTTGCTCAGCGTGCCGATCGTCACCAGGGCCGCGACGAGCACGGCGATCGGCATTAGAAAATAGATGAACTGCGGCGTCGAGTAGAACAGGTAATCGATGAGCGTGAGCATCGACGCCGACCCCTTGAACA
>SCUN01000318.1 GCA_004297655.1 Acidobacteriota bacterium
GCTCTTCCGATCTACGCGTGAAGCAGTTCTCGTGGGACCGGTCCGTCAAGCGGACCCACGAGATCTACATGGATGTGCTCCGTGGCTAGTCCGTGGACCGGTCTGAAGACCGTGATCGTGCACGACTGGCTGACCGGCACGCGCGGCGGCGAGAAGGTGCTCGACGCGATCTCGCGGCTCGTGCCTGACGCGCCCGTCCTCACGCTCGTGAGCCGGCCCGAGGCCCTCACCGGCGCGCTCGCCGGCCGCCGGATCCGCCGGTCGTTCGTGCAGTACCTTCCGTTCGCGAAGACGCGCTACCGCGAGTACCTCCCGCTCTTCCCGGCCGCGATCGAGCAATTCGATCTCGATGATGTGGAGCTCGTGATCTCGACCAGTCATTGCGCCGCGAAGGCCGTCGTCCCGACGGGGCGCGCGAAGCACTTCTGCTATTGCCACTCACCGATGCGCTACGCGTGGGACCAGTTTCCCGCGTACTTCGGCCCCGAGCGCGTCGGCTCGCTGGCCAGCGCGGCGTTGCGGCCAGTGCTGGGATGGCTGGCGCGGTGGGACGCGGCGACGGCGCCACGCGTCACGCGGTTTGCCGCCAACTCGCGTTACGTTGCCGGTCGGATAGCCCGGTACTATAATCGTGAGGCGGCTGTGCTCCATCCACCGGTCGACACCGACTTCTTCACTCCAGGCCCGCCGATCCACTCGCGAGGCGTCCAGCCCGCGAATGGCGGCATTGCGCTCGTGGTGTCGGCGCTCGTGCCGTACAAACGGCTCGACGTGGCGATCGGCGCGGCGGCGAAAGCCGGCTGGCCGCTCACCATCGTCGGCACCGGCCCCGATGAAGCGCGGCTCCGCGGTCTCGCGGGCCCGACCGTCACGTTCGCCGGCAACGTCTCTCCGGAAGCGCTGCGCGATCTCTATCGCTCGGCGGCGGCCCTGGTGCTGCCCGGCGAGGAGGATTTCGGCATCGCGCCGGTCGAAGCGCTCGCATGCGGCTGTCCAGTGGTCGCGCTCGCGCGTGGCGGCGCCACCGAAACGGTCGACCACGGCGTGACCGGCATTCTGGTCCGCGAACTGTCGGCCGGCGCCTTTGCGTCGGCCCTGGCGGACGTCGCGGCGCTGCCGTCGACGACGGCCGAACGACGCGCACGCGCCGAGCGGTTTGCCGCGGCGCGATTCGACGAAGGATTCACCACTTTGATGACGGAGATGCTCCAGCCGTGTTGAAACGCTACAACCGGCTGCTGGTCGGCCTGCACGTCGTTGCGGACGTGCTCTCGGGCATGCTCGCGCTGATCCTCGCCTACTGGGTGCGGTTCCATGAGCCAATGACGGCGTTCGCGCCGATCACCAAGGGCGTCCCGCCGATTTCTCAGTACCTCACGCTCATGCCGTTCATCGGCCTGCTCGTGCCGCTGGCATTCCAGCTCCAGGGGCTTTACCGGCTACGGCGCGGGCGCACGCGCGTCGATGATTTCTTCGCCGTGCTCGTCGGGAGCATCCTCGCGGTGCTGCTCGGCGTTGCCGGCACGCTGTATTTCCAGACGTACTACGTCGCCGACGCGCTGAAGGACCAGGGCTATCTCGAAGTCTCCCAGCTCGTCTGGGTGCTCTTCCTCGTCTTCACCGTCGCGCTCACCTTCACCGCGCGCGAAACCGCGCGCACGTTCCTGCGCGCGCGCTGGCGCTCGGGCAAGAGTCTGCGGCGCGTCCTGATCGCCGGCGCCGGCGATCTCGGCCGCACGGTCGCGGACCGCCTGCTCGAACATCGCGAGTACGGCTTCACGATCGTGGGGTTCCTCGACGACAAAGCGGCGACCGGCGACGCCATCGGCTACCGCGGCCTGCCGCTCATCGGGCAGCTCTCGGATATCGCCACGGTCTGCGCCGACGAGAAGATCGACGAGATCTACGTCGCCCTGCCGCTCGAGGAGCACGTCGGCATGCTCGGCGTCGTCGAATACGCCAGCCGCGAGTGCATCGAGGTGCACGTCGTGCCGGACCTGCTGCAGTTCATCGCGCTGCGCGCCCGGCTCGAGGACCTCGACGGCCTCCCGATCATCAGCATCCACGACGTGCCGCTCCGCGGCATGAACAGCGTGCTGAAGCGGCTCGTCGACATCGGAATTTCGTTGCTCGTGATCATCGGCTCGTCGCCGTTCACGCTGCTCATCGCCTTCCTGATCAAGCGCAGCTCGCCGGGTCCCGTCTTCTACTCGCAGGAGCGCATGAGCCTCGACGGGCAGCCGTTCAAGGTCTACAAGTTCCGCTCCATGCCGATCGACGCCGAGGATGCGAGCGGCCCGATCTGGGCGCGCGACGACGATCCGCGCGCGACGCCGATCGGCCGGTGGCTGCGCCGGACCGACGTCGACGAATTGCCGCAGTTCTGGAACGTGCTCAAGGGCGACATGTCGATCGTCGGGCCGCGGCCCGAGCGCCCGTTCTTCGTCGAGCAGTTCAAGCACCGGATTCCGCAGTACATGCTGCGGCACAAGGTCAAGGCGGGCATCACCGGCTGGGCCCAGGTCAACGGCTGGCGCGGCAACACGTCGCTCGAGAAACGCATCGAGTTCGACCTGTATTACATCGAGAACTGGTCGCTCTCGCTCGACTTCAAGATCATGTGGCTCACCGTCATGAAAGGCGTCACCCACTCGTGAGAGTTGTCATTACCGGCGCGGCCGGCTTCATCGCATCGCATCTATCGGATCGCCTCCTCGCCGAGGGCCACAGCGTCGTCGGCATCGACAATCTCTCGACCGGGGATCTCGCGAACATCGCGCACCTGACGGGCAAGGACTTCGAGTTCATCAAGTACGACGTCACCAACTACATCAACGTGCCCGGCCCGGTGGACCTGGTGCTGCACTGGGCGAGCCCGGCGAGCCCGATCGACTATCTCGAGCTGCCGATTCCGACGCTGAAGGTCGGCGCGCTCGGCACCCACAACTCGCTCGGTCTCGCGCTCGCCAAGAAGGCGCGCTTCGTCATCGCCTCGACCTCCGAGGTCTACGGCGATCCGCTCGAGCATCCGCAGAAAGAGACCTACTGGGGCAACGTGAACCCGGTCGGGCCGCGCGGCGTGTACGACGAGGCCAAGCGCTTCGCCGAAGCGATCACGATGGCCTACCACCGGTACCACGGCCTCGACACCAAGATCGTGCGCATCTTCAACACGTACGGCCCGCGCATGCGCGTGCGCGACGGCCGCGCCGTGCCGGCGTTCATCTCGCAGGCGCTCCGCAACGAAGACGTGACGATCTTCGGCAGCGGCGCTCAGACGCGCAGCTTCTGCTTTGTCACGGACCTGGTGGACGGCATTCTCCGGCTCGCGGCGTCGAAGGAGAACGACCCGGTCAACATCGGCAACCCGCACGAGATGTCGATCGAGGCGATGGCGAAGACGATCATCCGGATGACCGGCTCGTCGAGCAAGATCGTCTACAAGCCGCTGCCGACCGACGACCCGAAGGTCCGCAAGCCCGACATCACGCGCGCGCGCACGCTGCTCGGCTGGGAGCCGAAGGTCGGCCTCGAAGAAGGCCTGACCTCGACGATCGAATACTTCCGTACGAAGGTCTAGCCCAGGTTCCTCTTGTCTTCCGGGATCGCGGTGCGCGTCCGAAGCGTCTGGATGCTCCGTTCGATCCGCTGGGCGAGTTCGCGTTCGGTCTGCAACTCCCGCAACGTCGCCTGCGCGTCCCGGCTGATGCCTTCGAGCCGCGCGATCTGATCGAGCGCGTGCTCGAGCACGGCTTTCTGGTCGCTCACGGTCTCGAGGTGCATCCGCACATCCTCGAGCATGTTCTTCGTGACCGAGGCCTTCAACTGCACCTCGTCCACCATCCGCCGCTGCGCGTTGATTTCGCGGATCCGCTGCTCGGTCACGCGCGCGGTCGCGAGCAGTTCGTCGACACTTGCGCGCAGCGACACCACGTCGCCGCGCTGCGCCTCGAGGTGCGCCAGATCGGCCTTGCTGCGCGCGCTCACCTCCTGCACACCCTCCACTTCGCGCCGGATGCTCTGCACTGTCTCGTCGCGGGAGACGACGTCCTGGATGCGGCGCTCGATGGTCTCGGTCGCGCCGCGCAGCTCGCCGATCTTCGACTCGAAAGTCGCGATCCGCTTCTCTGAAAACGCCAGCTGATCGTGGCGCTGTTCGAGCGCGCGCACGGTCGCGTCGAGCGCCTTCATCTGCGCATCGGCGGTCTCGAGCTGGCCGGCCACCTCGCGCTGGCGCCCCTGGACGGCGGCGAGTTCCTTCACGAGCGCGTCCTTGATCGACTCGGACTTCCCGAGCGAGGCCGTCAGCGTCTGCGCCTGCACCAGCCGCTCCGACGATTCGCTGCCGATGGCCCGGATCGACTCGAGCATCGCGCTGATCCGCCGTTCCTGGCTCGTCAGCATCGCCTGGTCCTGGAGCGCCGAGGCGAGCCGTGACTGCACGCGCTCGACGTCGGTGCGCAGCGAGGCGACCGATTCGGCCAGCGGCTGCAGCTTCGTCTGCGTTTGGCCGATGCCGTCGAGCTTCTGGCGGATATCGGTGACCTGGATCCCGACCGCGTCGCACAGGTTCTTGAGGGAGTCCACCTCGGCGCGGCGCCGTGTCTGGTCGTCGAGCTTCTTGTCGATGTCGGCCGTGAGCACGTTGAGCGCGTTCACGCGGGCTTCCACGCGCTCGACGAACTGCTGCTGGCCGGCGACCCGGGTCATGCGGCGGTCGAGGTCGTCGGCGATGGCCACCAGGTTCGTCGCTTTGGCCGTGCCTTCGTCCACGATCGACAGCTTGCTCTTGATCGCGCCCATCCGCTCGTCGAGCTCGGGCACCTGGACGGCAAACGCGCCCATCCGCTCGAGGAAGGACTCGAGCGCGGCCCGTTCCGACGCCAGCCGGTCGCGCAGCTGCTGGGCTTCCGACTGTTCGCGGTAGAACTGCTCGATGTCGCGGCGCAGCTCCTCGAGATCCAGGCGCGCGTTCTTCAGGCTCTCCATCTGCCACGTCGCGCGGCGGGACATCTCGTCCACGCTCACGAGATGGTCGTGGATTTCCTCGAGCGAGGCCATCTTGCCGGCGAACTCCGCGGCGCGCGCGTCATACTCGGCCACCTGGCTCGACAACGCCGCGAGGCGTTCCCGCAGCTGATCCACTTCGGGGACGCGCGCCGCCATGGCCTGATGCGCGCGCTCGATCTCGGCCACCGACTGCTGCAGCCGCGACACGCGGGTCTGCTGCGCGTCGAGATCGCGCCGGCTCCCCGCCACGCGATCTTCGTGCTGTTTGACGAACTCGGTCAGGCCCGCCCGCTGCCGGTCGAGCGCGGACACGTCGGCCGCCAGCGCGTCGCGATGCTGCTCGACGACCTGGAGCTGCTGGCTCGACTGCCGCAGGGCCGTCTCCACTCGGTCGACGATCTCCTCGACGTTGACGCCGCGCCGGCTCGCGGCCTCGAGGCTCGCGACCTGCGCTTCCATCGTCCGTACCATCTCCGTCACGCGATGCGATTCGAGCACCGCTTGCTCGATCGTGCCCTTCTGGAGCTCCAGCACCTTCGCCTTCTGCGTGACGTGCTCGGCCAGCGCGTTCAGCGACGCCGTGCGCTCCTCCACCTGCCGGGCGAGTTCCTGCAGCTTCGTGAACCCCTGGAGCTTCAGGTTCACGTCGCGAACCATGTCGGTGGCCGCGTCGGCATCGGCGCGCGTGCGCGTCGCCAGTTCGCGCAGGTCGGCCTGCGCCGCGCGCGCCTCGGCCGCCGACGAGCGCGCGCTTTCAATCTCCGCGAGCGTCGTCGACACCATCAGGCGCGCCTGGTTCAGGTCTTCCACGGCCCGGCGGACGTCGGCGGCGACGCTATCGAGGCGCTGCTGCTCGGCCGACAGGGTCTCGAGCGTGGCCCGTCCCTGCAGCGACTGCGAGACCAGGGCCTGCAGGGGCCCGGCCGCGGCTTCGGCCTTCCGCACCAACTCCTCGAGCGCGACGCGCTCGGCGTGAAGATCGATCTGGGGTTGTTGGGGGACGTCCGACTCGCCTCGCCGCTTGAACATAGCGAGCAGAATAGTCTCCGGTCCGGACTATGGCAAGGACCGCGCCGAGCGACGCAGATAGTCCACGCCGGACACCAGCGTAATCACGAGCGACGCGTAGACGAGCCACGTCACCACCGGGGACGACTGGCGCAGGTAGTTGAAGAAGAGCGTCGCGACGCCCGTCAGCAGGTAGATCGCCGTGGCGGCCTTCCCGAAGATCGACGGCCGGAACGTGCGCGGCCCCATGGCGAGATTCACGATCGCGACCGTCAGGATGATGCCGACATCGCGGCTGATGACGAAAACCGTCAGCCAGATCGGCAGGCGGTTCGCCTGCCCGAATGGAATCGTGAGCATCACGAACATCGTCAGCAGCAGGAGCTTGTCCGCCATGGGATCGAGCCAGGCGCCGAGCGTCGTCTGCTGCCGGAACCACCGGGCGACGAGCCCGTCGAAGAGATCGGTGACGGCGGCCGCGGCAAATGCCGCGAGCGCCCAGCCGGGCCTGTCGTACAGCATGCACAGCGCGAAGACCGGCACGAGCGCGAGCCGGAGCAACGTCAGCTGGTTGGCAGGCGTCAGGATCTCCATCGGACTATCTATCTTTGCATTTGTTCGAGGCGGGCGATCGTCGCGACCAGCTCCGCGCCTGAGACCGTCCGGCCCGGCGAGAAGCGGCCCGCGTCGGTCGACATGGCGCCGGACGCCACCGCGATGGCGACCACGCCGTACGCCGCATGGTCGCGCGTCACGTCCGCGAAGACCGGGCGCGCCGACCGCCATCGCGCGATGTCGCGCGGCCGCGCCGCCGCCACATCCGCGAGCACCGCCGCCACGATCGCGGCCAGTTCGGCCCGATGCACGACGCCGCCCGGCTGAAATGTGTGGTTCGGCAGCGCGTCGATCCAGCCCGCGCGCACGACCGGCAGAATCCAGTTTGCCGCCCAATGTCCGCGGACGTCGGTGACGACGGTCGAACTGCGGTCGGGCGCGTGACTGAGCGCGCCGGCGAGCTGGACCCCCAGCATCGCGGCCACATCGGCCCGGGTGACCGCCGACGCCTGCGCGATCGCGCGGTACTGCGATGGCAGCGCCGTCAGCTGCGCCGACGCGCTGAGCGCGTCGCGACGGTCGCGCCATTGCGGACGCGGATCGAGACTGATGGCGCGATCGAAAGCGGCGGTGGCGTCCGCCAGCCGGCCCTGCCCCTCGAGCGCGTCGCCGAGCGCGGCGTATGCGCCGGCATCCCTCGGATCGATAGCCAGCGCCTGCCGCGCGCGTTGCTCGGCGACGCCCGGTCTCCCCATGGCTAGTTCGAGCGAGGATGCGGCACGAAACACGGCCGCGTTCTCCGGCGTGACGTCCATGGCCCGCTGAAGATGCAGCGCGGCGTCCGGGAACTTGCCGTCCGCCTTGTCCCGCTCGGCGAGGACGAGCTCCGATTGCGCCACACGGACCCGGACGCCGTCGAGCCGCGCGACCGCGTCGGCGCGGGTGGGATCGGCCGCCACGAGCGCCGTCAGCGCCCGAAGAGCTCCGGCATCGTCGCCAGCGCCCAGGTGCGCATCCGCGGCGCCGCTCAGGGCCGGCAAGTACGACGGGTTCGCCAGCAGCGCGCGTTCGAACAGTGCGGCCGCGGCCGAGTACTGCTGCCGATGCAGCCGCAACTCGCCCAGGCTGGCGACGGCGGGATAGAACGCCGGCGTTCGCCGGTTGATGTCTTCGAAGACGCGCTCGCCGCCGCCGACATCGCCGCGCTGCACGCGCGCCCACGCCTCGTCGTACCGGACGCGCGGCGCGGCAGTGGCCAGTTCGGCCGGCACGGTCGGCACCCGCCACACCGCCGGCGGCGCCACATTCGGCCGCGTCTTCGGCGCACAGCCGGTCACGAAGATCATCGTCACCGCAATCGCACCTGCGCACCTGAGCACCCGCTCACCCGCGCACGAGCTCACGCGCTCACCCGTACGAAGCGTTCAACCAACCGCCTCGGTATTTCCGCTTCGATGTCCACGCGGTCATCGTTCGCGACGTGGCTGACCACGCGCGCGTGGCGGTACAGATCGGCAATCGCGCGCCGGTGCTCGTTCGAATCAGGATCGAACGACAACCGGATGAGTTGCGTGTCCATCGCCAGCCGGGACGCGACGATCTCGAGCAGTTCCGCCGCGCCGCGGCCATGCAGCGCCGAGACGAATACCGCCGCCGGATACATGGATTTCAGGCGGTGCAGTTCGTCTGTCGACAACAGATCGGACTTGTTGAACACGAC
>SCUN01000319.1 GCA_004297655.1 Acidobacteriota bacterium
AATGGAATCGTCAGGGCGGGCGATGAGGGACCCGTCAGGTCGTCGTCAAAATCCGCCGCCGCCGGCGGCCTGCTGCCGCAGCCCACCGACACCACAACGGCTATGAACAGAAGAGGCAGAACTACGTGGAGTCGCGCCACCGGGGATCGCCCCGAGCATAGCTCAGAACAACGAGCCGCGAGAACCGAGCATCCGCTCTCTGACGAGTGGCAGCGGCAATGGCCCCATCCGGATGAACTCGTCGTGAAACGCCATTACGGAAAATGCCGCACCCATCTTCGTCTGGTAGTCGCTCCGGAGTTTCAGAATCGCCAGCTTGCCCATCGTGTAGTAGCCGTAGAACGGATCGCCGGCGCCGCGCTTGGCTTCCGCCAGCGCGATCGCCGGCGGCTGGCGCCCTTGTGTCGCAAACATCGTCCTCGCCTCGTCCACGCTCATGCCCTGCGTGTGCATCTTGATGCCGGCGATGAAGCGGATGTCCCTGAGCAGAGCGTCCTGGAGCTGGGCGAGCCGGTACGCGGGCTCGCCGGCGTGAAAGCCTTCGTCGAGCATCATCTCTTCGGCGTAGTGCGCCCATCCCTCGATGTTCGTGGTCGCGCCGAAGACTTTTCGGGTCGCGGTCGGAAACGCCTTCGCGTAGAGAAACTGCAGGTAGTGCCCGGGATACACCTCGTGCACCGACACGTTCGAGATCGACGCGAAATACCACTGCCGCATGAAGTCGGCCTGCTCCGCCGGCGTCCAGCGCGGATCCGGCAGCGTCATGTTGTAGTACGCCTCTGTCGCGGTGGCTTCGAAGGGTCCCGGCGTGTCCATCGAGGCGCTCGTGGTGGATCGCATGAACGGCGGTGTTTCCTGCACGCGGGCCGGCGCCGACGCGGGGATCGTCGCGATCGTCCGGTCCAGAATGAACTGACGCAGCGCGTCGAGCGCGTTCTGCGTCGTCTCGAGCAGCGCGGCCGCGGGCGGATGATTGGCCTCGACCTCACGCAGGACGTCCGCGGTGGACGTCGCCGGGTCGATGCGCTTCGCCGTCTCGACAAACGCGTCCGCATTCTTCCGAAGGTCCGCCTCGGCGATCTCCAGGAGTCTGTCGAGCGGCTCGTCGATCAGTTCATTCGCCGCCAGCAGTCTGGAATAGGTGTCCGCGCCGAGCGCAAACGACCCGTTCGAGCGCGGCAGCAGGTCATCCACGAGCCAGGTCTTGTATTCGCCGAGCGCCGCGATCACGGCCGCATTCGACACGGCGAACTCCGCGACGAGCGCGGGATCGTCGACGCCCGCGAAGGCCGCGGGCAGATCGTTCTCGAAGAAACTGCGGTTGCCGTCGATCTGCTCGATCGCCAGTTCAGTGAAGATCCTCGGCGGGTTCTCCAGGTTCCGGCGCGCTTCGGCCAACAGCGCCGGCATCTGCTTTTCGCGGGCAACGACGAACTTCAGCCGCTCGGCCGCCGGAGCGTAGCTGCGCTTCATGATCGTGTACACGGAATTGGTCGCCGCGGTCGCGTAGCTATCCGCGTCCTTCGCCCACGATCGGACCACGTCGAGCTGGATGACGGTGGCGTCCATCTGGCCCTGGAGGAACTCGCGGTCGAGACGCGCATCGAGCGTCAGCGCCGCCGGATCGAGCGCGTCCAGCCGCGCGCGAAACGCCCTCGCGGCGTTCACGTGCGCGGCGATGGCGTCCCGCGAGAAGTCCTCCAGACGGTCGTCGTACGTGTGAACGCCGAGATACGTCGCCGAACTCGGACTTCGGCGATAGTAGTCCTCGATGATCTCGTGCGCGAGCGCCTGAAAGGCGGCGTCACCGCCAAATGCCATCCGGTATTCTGGATCAGAAGCGGAGCAACCAGCTGCTCTTGATGAAGAGCTGGCGCCCGGTCGAGTGCAATTCGCCGTCGGTCGTGAACACCCGCTTGCCCGGATCGAGCCGGAGGTTGTCGTAGCCGTCCGTGTATCCAACGTAGAGCGCCGTGCCGGGATGCGGCAGCCAGGTCAGCAGGATGTCCGCGCCAAAATGCCGTCCGCGCTCGAACCCGACGACCGACGGATTGGGATCGAGCGAGTTGTAGTCCAGGATCGCGCGCAGCGACCACTCCCGGCTGAACTGGTAGTTCAGGCGTGTGCGGAGGATGGCGTTGTCGAAGATGTTCGCGCCCGACGCCGGCGTCGCCTCGCGTCCGGCCAACCGGCTCCACAGGATCGTCTCGCCGACCGAGAGCCGCGAGATCGGCTTGATCGTCACACCCATGTTCCAGTCCTGGAAGTTGCCGAGGAACGGCGCGACGCCGGCTGACGGGTAGTAGTTCGGTCGCGTGCCGAACGAGATGGACGCGTTCGTCTCGAGCCACCGTAAGTACGACGAGTTGAACTGCACCAGTTCCTCGCGCTGGCCCAGCTTCATCCCGCCGATCGTCTCGGAAATGACGGCATGCCGGACGAACACACTCGTCTGGCGCCTGAACTGGACGAAGATCGGGAACCTGAAGATGTAGTCCTGAAGCTCGCCTCTGTAGTTCCAGGTTCCCTCGATGTACGAGTTCGGGCCCCAGCTCGTCACGCTGCCCGCCTTGGGATGCCAGCGGTAACTCAGGAAACTAATGACGTCGTGAATGTCCGTGCGCGGAATGAACCCGAGCGGCACCCGGAAGTTGGGCGAGATGCCGTTGTAGTTGATCGAGTATGTCAGGGCGCGTCCGCTGCGATTCACGCCGAGGAACATCGCTGAGCCGTCCGTCTTCACGCCGTCGAGCGTCGTGTTATGGCTGCCCACGGCCTCGGCATCGATGAACCAGTTCTTGTTGAGACGGACATGGGTCGAGAGCTCGCCGACATGGTTCGACGAGTCGCCGAAGTGCCGCGAGGTCGCGAAGAACCCGACTGTCGACTGGTTGGAGAAGTTGCGACGGGCGGTGCCGACGAGGCTGACGGCGCGCTGGTTGAAGGCGCGGCTCGACGGATCGACGGCGTGGCCCGGCGCGCGGTCGTCCATCACGAGCGCGCCGGTCGACCAGTCGCCAAACTTCCCGGTCATGCGCGCGCCGAACTGCGGATCCCGGATCCGTCGCGAGAACAGAAGCGTCGTGGGCGCGCTGAAGAAATCCGAATTCTCGAGAAAGAACGGCCGCTTCTCCGGAAAGAACACTTCGAACCGCTGGTTGACCGTCACCTGCGGTTCGTCCGATTCGACCTGGCTGAAATCCGGATTGATCGTGAAGTCCAGCGTGACCGCGTCGCGCGGGACGAGTTTCACGTCCATGCCGGCGCGCCCCTCGTTTTTGCGCACGTACGCCGACGCGCCTGAATCGAGGAACCGGGCACCGGTGAACGTGCCGTAGGGAATGAACTGGAAGTTCCGGCCCGGCGAGACGTTCGCGACGCCCGTGGCCGTGGCGAACTGCGCGATGAAGCCGTTCACCCGCGAGGTGTTGCCGGGCCAGAAATCGGTCTCATTCGCCGAGCGCACTGACCGAACGAGCGCCAGCCCCCAGCGCTGACGGCCGTCGGCGGTGACCGGGAATCGCACGGACTTGAACGGCACCGTGATCAGGACGACATAGCCGGCGTCGGTGATCTTGCCCTTCGCCTCGAATTCCGTGTCGAAGCTGAAGTCCTCGCCGTTGTTCTCCGTGATGATGCCGTCGGCCTGGATGCCGAGCGGCGACGCGTAGAAGAGGTACGCGCGCTGTTTGTCGAAGAAGGTGTCGAGGTAGATGCCGACCAGGTCGTCCGAGCCGATGTTCTCGCGCTTCTGCATGCGCGCGCGCAGCAACTCGCGCGGCTGCGTGCAGACGAACGCCGCGTAGATGTGCAGCGCGTCGTAGGCGAGGTAGGCGGCGGTCGGCTGCGAGCCCGGCTCGAGGTCCTTGGGTTCGCGCTGGCGGAAGTCGGTGACCTTGAGGCCCGGCATCGATCCGCCGGGCAGATAGTCATCGAGTTTCGGCGCGGCCTCGACCCTCGGAATGTCGATCGACGTGGCCGGCAGCGCCTGAGCGAACGCGGGAAGAGGCAGACCGAGCAGGACCGACAGGAAGAGGATGCGTCGCATGTGCATCCATTAGAGCGGCTTCACGCGCCGGGATTCGCGCGTGTCCGGCCGTGACCACTTCCGGGACGGACTACTTCACCCGCTTGCCGTGCTTCACGACGAGATCGACCTTCTGGAGCAGATCGATGTAGCGCAGCACGTCGCCGCGGACGGCGATGATGTCGGCAATCTTGCCAGGCGTCACGGTGCCGACGTCCTTGTCCTTCTTCATGAAGAGCGACGGCCAGTAGGTCGCGGCGCGAATGGCTTCCATCGGCGGCACGCCCAGCTCGCGCACCCAGATGTCGAGCTCGTTCCAGGTCGTCTGCGAATGGAACTGCATCGGAATCCCGCTATCCGTGCCGATCATCATCGTCACGCCGGCCTCGCGCAGCTGCTGGAACTTGCGTTTGAGCGTGGGTTTGCGGGAGGGCGTGAGCTGGAAGTAGCTCATCTGGTCCGGATGCTGAATCGAGCTCTTGATGTCCGCGATCGTGTCGGCCGCGAGGCCGAGCTGCCAGGACGGATCGTCCAGCATTTCAGGGTTGTCGCGCATGTATTCGTAGTTCCAGAGGCCTTCGATCGTCGGCGTCCAGAAGAACGGCCCGAGCGCCATCTTCGCCGTACGGGCCTTGATCATCTCGATGATGTCCGCCGGGTACTCCGGCGCCGTCGCCAGGCCGGTGTGCTCGAAGTTGTCGACGCCGTACTTCATGCCGAGGCGAATTTCATCGGGCCGATGCGAGTGGCCCACGACCGGCAGGCCGCGCTTGTGCGCCTGGTCAATGACCGCGGCGACCTCGCTTTCGGTCATCTGGTCCTGATCGATGAGCTTGATGACATCAACGCCGGCATCCGCGAGGCGATTCACCTTCGCGCGGGCGTCGTCCTGCCCTTTCACGCCCCAGCGGAACAGATCGGTGCCGGGGTACGGCTCGTGCTGGATGAATGGCCCGGAGACGTAGAGCGTCGCGCCGGGGATCTGGCCGCGGTTGATCGCGTTACGGACGTTGATGCTCGCTTCGAGCGGCGCGCCGAGATCGCGGGCGCTCGTGACGCCGGCCATGAGCAGCTGCCGCGCCGAGGCCGGCATGATCTCCTTCTCGAGCCGGTTCGCGTAGGTCGCGTCCCAATGCGTGTAGTCCGAGTGGCCCGTGATCATCGTGTGGACGTGCATGTCCCACAGGCCCGGGAGCACCGACATCCCCTCGGTCGAGATCACCTCGGCGCCCGCCGGGACCGCCAGCGAGCCGACCTGACCGACCGCTTTGATCCGCTCGCCTTCGATGATGACGACGGAGTTGCGGATCGGCGTGCTGCCGAAGCCGTCAATCAGCGTCCCCCCGACCAGCGCGGTGACCTGAGCGCGCTGCGCTACGGGGGACGAAGTCAGAAGAGCGAGGGCAAAAGGCAGAATCAGGAGCTTGCGCATGGGCGGAATCTACCACGCCCGGGCGGAGTGCTGATATCATGGGACTTCCTATGCGAATTGCTCCGGGCGTCCGCGTGTCCCATGCACAGTACGGCGCCGGCACCATCAGCGCTCACGACGATCAGTACACCGTCATCGAGTTCGACGACCACGGCTCCAAGCGCTTCGTGACCCGCATGGTGACGCTCGAATCCACGAGCGTCCCTGCGCCGAACAAGGCCCCGAAAAAGAAGGCCGTCCGCAAGAAGAAAGAAGCCGCCAGCTAGAACGTCCGGCATGGCGCGCTCTGTTCTTGCGCTTGTTCTCCTCTTCAGCGCGGCCTGCGGCACCACCCCAACCGAGCCCGTTGCGCCTCGTCTCGGCGTCACGAAGATCCTCGCTTTCGGCGATAGCCTCACCGAAGGCGACGCGACGCCGAACAGCCTCACGCCGTTCTTCATTCATCCCACGAACGATCCCGGCCCGGCGAAGGGCTATCCGT
>SCUN01000320.1 GCA_004297655.1 Acidobacteriota bacterium
TCACGCCCGACGATCACGTCATCATCTTCAACCAGGGCCGCTGGAAAGCGAGCCTGCGGTACTACGCAGATCATCCCGTGCAGCAAACGACGCTCGGCAACGAACTCGTGGATGCGTGGCGCCTGCCCAAGCGCGTGTATGGCGTGATGGTCGAGAAGGACCTGCAGATCCTCCGCGACGCCGGCCTGCCGTACCAGATACAGAACGTGCAGATCGCCGTCGTGGGCAACACCGGCAGGCTCATCCGCACGCAGGTGTGGGGCACGGTGGTCGTCGTGACCAACGACCCCGGCACACCGCCTACTGGCTGGCCGCGCGGCGCGCCTTGATGATCTCGTACGCCATCGGCAGGATCGATACGAAGACGATCCCGAGGGCGACGAGCGAGAAGTTTTCCTTCACGACGGGCACGTTCCCGAAGAGCACGCCGGCGCCGACGCACACCGTCACCCAGCCCACCGCGCCGACCAGGTTGTAGATCAGGAACGACCGCGGCGACATCTGCGCGGCGCCCGCGACAAACGGCAGAAACGTGCGGACGATCGGCACGAACCGGCTCAAGACGACGGCCCGGCCGCCGTGGGTTTCGAAGAAGGCGTGGGCCTGATCGAGGTACTTCCGGTTGAGGAGCTTGCCGAAGACGGTGTCGTTGCCCGTGGCCTGGAAGACCCGGGGGCCGATCCGGCGCCCGATGGCGTAATTGACCGTATTGCCGAGATACGCGGCGGCGATAAGCAGCAGGAAGACCGCCGGCAGGTTCAGGGCCCCGGTCGCCGCGATGGCGCCCACGGCGAACAGGAGCGAGTCCCCCGGGAGGAACGGCGTCACGACCAGGCCGGTCTCCGCGAAGATGATCGCAAACAGGAGCCCGTACACCCCATTGTGGTAAGTCTGCACGGCGTCGAGTAAGTGCGTGTCAACGTGCAGGATGAAGTCTATAATCCGCGCCATGCCAGCAATGTACATCATCATTCCGGTGCTCGGTGTGCTCGCGATCGCGTACCGCTTCTACAGTGCGTTCGTCGCCGCGAAGATCATGATGATCGACGACCGGCGGATCACGCCGGCGCACACCAAGGAAGACGGCCACAACTTTCATCCGACGTCGAGGTGGGTGCTCTTCGGCCATCACTTCGCGGCGATCACCGGCGCCGGGCCGCTGATCGGGCCGGTGCTCGCCGCGCAATTCGGCTACGCCCCGGGCCTCATCTGGATCGTCGCCGGCGTCTGCCTCGCCGGCGCCGTGCACGACATGCTGATCCTGTGGGCCTCGACCCGGCGGGGCGGCGCGTCGCTCGCCTCGATCGCGCGCAGCGAGATCGGCTCGGTCGCCGGCACCACCTGTGCGATCGCGATCCTCTTCGTCGTCGTCGTGGCGCTGGCCGGCCTCGGCCTCGCGGTCGTGAACGCCTTGCAGGAGAGCGCCTGGGGCGTCTTCACGATCGGCCTCACGATTCCCATCGCGATCTTCATGGGGCTCTACACCAAGATCTGGCGCCCGGGTAAGACGACCGAGGCGACGGTGATCGGCGTGACGGCGCTCATTCTCGCCGTGATCCTCGGCAAGCCGATCGCTGCGTCCTCGATCGGGCATTACTTCCTGCTGACCCGCCAGCAGCTCGTGATCACGCTCGGTGTCTACGGCTTCTTCGCGTCGGTCCTGCCCGTGTGGCTGCTGCTCGCGCCGCGCGACTACCTCAGCTCGTTCATGAAGATCGGCACGATCGGCTTTCTGATCATCGGCGTGATCATCGTCAATCCGCACTTGCAGATGCCGGCGTTCAGCTCCTACATCGGCGGTGGCGGCCCGATCATCCCCGGCACGCTGTTCCCGTTTGCGTTCATCACCATCGCATGCGGCGCCATCTCCGGATTCCACGGCCTCATCGGATCGGGAACGACGCCGAAGATGATCGACAAGGAGAGCGACATCCGCCCGATCGGTTACGGCGCGATGCTGATGGAAGGTGTCGTCGGCGTGATGGCGCTGATCGCCGCGTGTTCGCTCCAGCCGCAGGATTACTTCGCGATCAACACGTCGCCGGCGGTGTATTCGAATCTCAACAGCGCGGACGGAACCCCGATGCAGGTCGTCAACCTGCCAGAGCTACAGGCCGAAGTGGGCGAGACGGTGCAGGGCCGGCCCGGCGGCGCGGTGTCGCTGGCCGTCGGCATGGCGCAGATCTTCTCGAAGCTGCCCGGCATGCGCGGGATGATGGACTACTGGTACCACTTCGCGATCATGTTCGAGGCGTTGTTCATATTGACGACGATCGACGCGGGGACACGAGTCGCGAGGTTCCTCGTCGGAGAATTCCTC
The DNA here is from genome assembly GCA_004297655.1 of Acidobacteriota bacterium. Lineage (GTDB taxonomy): Bacteria > Acidobacteriota > Vicinamibacteria > Vicinamibacterales > SCN-69-37 > SCUN01. The sequence continues at coordinate 2,321 of SCUN01000320.1, forward strand.
GGGAGGGCCTCGCCCGCGACCGCGAAGTTCGGCGACCACGCCTGGATGCCCGGCGCGATGATCTCCACCGGACTCGTCGTCTTCTCGTGGGGCTATTTCATCTGGGTGGGCAGCATCAGCACGATCTGGCCGATGTTCGGCATCGCGAACCAGTTGCTGGCGGCGATCTCGCTCGCCATCGCGACCACCATCATCATGAATTCGAAGAAGGCGAAGTACGCGTGGATTACCCTCGTGCCGTTCGTCTTTCTCGCGACGAACACGCTCGTCGGCGGCTGGATGAGCGTGCGCGACAACTTCTGGCCGCTGACCAACAGCGGCACGAAGGCGCTGCGGACGCAGGGCTACGTCGATACGGTCTGCACGATCGCGATGATGATCTGCGTCTTGATCATCATCGGGGCGGCGATTCGCCGCTGGATCAAGTCGATGGGACCCGAACCGGGCGCCGCCCAGGCGGCGGCAGCTTGAAGTTAGCGGACGGTAATTTGGATTTATCTTATTAGTCGCTGCGGAAAAGTCCGCTGCTTCCCGGCAATTCCCGCGGTCCAGCCTCGGCACTGCTTTTGCTCTATGGGCGGGCGGAGGACTGTGAATGCGGCTGAAAGTCTGTCTGGTTCTTGGCTCTGTCCTGATCCTGGCGAGCTGCGGCTCGTCAGGTGGTTCGACCACGTCGCCCTCGTCCACGACGTCGACGACCACCACAACAACCACTCCGGCGGCGTCGGCCGTGACGGTGGATATTCCCTCCGCGGACTACGCGACGGGCAAGACGACCACCAACTTCTCGCCGGGGTCGGTGACCGTCGCGGTTGGCGGCACGGTCACCTGGACCAACAACGACATCATCACGCACACCAGTACCAGCACGCAGGCCGGGCAGACCTGGAACAGCGAGATCGCGGCCGGTGCCAGATTCGCGCGTGTCTTTCCAACCGCTGGATCGTTTGACTATCGCTGCACCATTCACACCGGCATGAGCGGCACGATCACGGTGCGGTAGTGGGGACGCCGGCCCCGCGTTCAGTTGAGGTCTGAGACGGTCACGAGTGCGACGGCGAAGGCCGCCAACACGAGCGCCGGCACGAGATCGGTGATCCAGAGCAGCGTGGAAGGTCCAACGAGCGCCGTCTGCACCAGCACCGCTTCGATCCCGGTCAGTCCGGCGTACAGACTCGCGCCGAGCTTCCAGCTGATGCGAGCGATCGCGACGCAGCCGATGAGGTCGCCGAAGATGATGAGCGCTCTTGGCGCTGAGATGAACCCCGCCTCGATGGCGGTGGGGACGCCGTAGAACAAGAGCAGGACGGCGACGGCGGTGAGAACTGGAAAGGCCCGGCTGCGCATGTCCCGCGGAGATTATGACATGTCGACTGTTCGTGAGGTTTAGCCTTTCGGCGGGTCGGCGGGCGTATGCTCTCCCCATGACGAAAATGTGTGCCGTGCTCGTTCTATTCGGGTTGTTCATCGTGCCGGCCGGAATGACCGCCGCCAGTCAAGCGAGCGGGGATCAGATCAAAGTCGAGATCCGCGGCACGCTCGAGACCGGCGTGGTGGCCATCGGCGGCGAAACCACCGGCACGGTGATTCGCGCGAGCGGCGTGACGTGGGAACTCGACCTGGGCGGCAACAAAGATCTTCAGGCCCTGGCTGAGAAGCTCAACCGCAAGACCGTGGTCGTCACCGGGACGTACCGCAAGGTCAAGGGCGTCGAGATTCCCGAACGTCACATCGTTCGCGTGATGACGCTGAAGCCCGCCGACTAAGACGGGCTCCGATTGCTCAGGCGCGGACGCCGAGGACTTCGAGGTACTCGCCGTCGACGACCGTCCGGTTCGGATCCGTGGACTGGTTGTGCGACGCCCACAGCGACGTCAGCTCGGCGCGGAGTTCGGCGCCCTTGGCGTCGTCGAGCGTCGCAAACGCGCGCGTCGTGGGGCCGTAGTACTTCCGGAAGAACTCGACGACGTCGGCGGGCGAGAACGGGTAATCGAACCGGCAGTGCTGACGGGTGAGTTTCAGGCTCGACACGCCGGCGCCGAGTCGCTCGGTGACGACCTGCTCGTCGCCCCAGAGCACCGGCGACGGCATCCCGGGAGGCGCGATGAACCGCGCGAAGGTCTTGAACATCTGTCCGATGAAGCTTTCTTTCGTCCAGTTGGCCATTGCGATCGTGCCACCCGGCCGCGTCACCCGCAGGAGTTCCGACGCCACCAGTTCGGGACGCGGCGCGAACATGGCGCCGTAGATCGTCGCCACGACATCGAAGGCACGATCGGGGAAGGCGAGGGCTTCGGCGTCGCCTTCATCGAACCGCGCGTCGAGCCGCTCGGCGGCGGCGCGGCCGCGCGCCGCTTCGATCGAGTTGGCGGCGATGTCCACGCCGGTGACCTTCGCGCCGGCGCGGGCCGCGATGAGGGCGAGCTGGCCGGAACCGCAGGCGACGTCGAGGAGCGTCTGGCCCGGCGTAACGCCGATGCGGTTGAAGAATTGAGTGGCCGGGCCTTCCATGTAGCGGGAAAACAGGTCGTAGTTCCCGTCCATCCAGGTGGCCTTCAGGCGGATCTTGAGCGAGTCGATTTCAGGCAGCGTCATGGTTGTCATGCTGTGACTATCCGTCACGAGGCCGCCGCGGCCCTTACCCGCGCGTCCGGATGGCTTGATCGATCGGCCGGAACGCGGATGTTAGACTCCCGACGCGATGGAAGGCACCGATGCGCTATCGGAACTCCTGCGGGCCGTCCGGTTGGATTCGGCGATCTACTTCAACGCGGAGTTCTCGGAGCCCTGGTCGCTGACTTCGCCGGAGTCGCGCGTGCTCGGCCCGGCGCTGGCCAGGCGGCCGGGCCACGTCATCATCTATCACCTGCTCTGCGAGGGGCGCGCCTACGCCCAGGTGCCGGGCGGCGAGCGCGTCGATCTTGTGGCCGGCGATCTCGTCACCTTTCCGCACGGCCATCGCCACCGTCTGGGTCGCGGCGAGCGCGCCACGCCGATCGACGCCGGCGCGGCGCTGGATGCGTTTCTCAAGCGCGGTCTGGAGCTTCTGCGCGCCGGTGGCGGCGGCGAGCGCTCGCGGTTCATCTGCGGCTATCTCCTGTGCGATCCGCAGCTCTGCCAGTCGTTTCTGGGCGGATTGCCGCCGCTCGTCAAGGTGAACATTCGCGAGGCGCCGTCGGCGGAGTGGCTGCAGAACTCGCTCGAGTTTTCGGTGACCGAAGCGGCAAATCGCGGCGCCGGCGCGGGCGCGATGCTGACCAAGCTGTCGGAAGCCGCGTTTGCCGAGACGCTGCGGCGGTACGCGCGCGCGCTGCCGGCGGGCGAGACGGGCTGGTTCGCCGGAGCGCGCGACCCGGAAGTGGGGAAGGCGCTCACGCTGATCCACCACCGGCCGGCGCATCCGTGGACCGTGGCCGATCTGGCGCGCGAGGCGGGCGCGTCACGCACGGTGCTGGCCGAGCGTTTCCGGCACTTTCTGGGCGAACCGCCCATGACGTATCTCACGCGCTGGCGCCTGCGCCTCGCCGCGAGCGCGCTGACGTCCACGTCGCGCGGCATCGCGGAGATCGCGGCCGATGTCGGCTACGAATCGGAGGCGTCGTTCAATCGCGCGTTCAAGCGCGAGTACGCGCTGCCGCCGGCGGCGTACCGCCGCGACAAAGCCGGCGTATGACCGGCGTCATGCGCCCGGTTCGGACGCGGGCGTATGCTCGAAACATGGATGAGAAGATCCTGCATCCCCGCTTTCCGGAGCGGGTCTGCTGGGGTTGCGACAAGTTCTGTCCCGCCGACGATCTGGCGTGCGGCGGCGGCACCATTCGTACGCCGCATCCCATCGAGATCTTCGGTGACGATTGGGCGCCCAACGACCTCCCGCCGGTACGGCCGACGGCGCCCGCGGAGCCGCATGACCCACGAGATTGATTTCGCCCGCGCGCGGCTGCTCTCCGTCTTCATCGCGACCGGCTTGTTCTTCATGCTCATTCCGGGAACGTTCCTCGGCGTCGTCAATCTGATCCAGATCAGCGGCCGCGAGAGCCTCGCGACCGTGTCGCCCGCGTGGCTGCAGGCGCACGGCCACGCGCAGATCTTCGGATGGATCGGCAGCTTCATCCTCGGGATCGGTCTCTACTCGGTGCCGCACACACAAGCGACGCGGCGCGCGACGCTGTCACGCGGATGGGTGTGCTGGACGCTGTGGACGCTCGGCGTGGC
>SCUN01000321.1 GCA_004297655.1 Acidobacteriota bacterium
CGCACCGGCCTCACGATCAAGGCCGCCCTGTTTCTCGGTTTCGGCGTGGCGCTCGGCGTCTGGCTGGTGGTGGGCTATCGGTTGACGCAACGGTTCACCGACGTCGAGTCGGCCGCTGCGGCCGTCAATGCCCGATACCTGCAGGCTCAGGAGCGACTCCGGGAAGTTGATGCCCAGGCGCGCCTTGCTTCCGTGCTCGTGCGCGACGCGTTGTTGGCGACCGACTCGACGACGGCGGATCTCGATCGCGGACGCCTGGAGGCGACCTACGTCGCCGCCTACGCCAGCCTCGATCAGTACGTCCCCGTGCTCGACTCCAACGCCGAACGGGACGCCGTGACCCGGCTCCGCCGGGAAATCGAAGCGTTCCGTCTGGCGATGCAGGCGGTCTATCGGGCCCCGTCTCCGGCCGCGTCGCGCGCGGTCCTGCAGCAACGCGTGGTGCCGCAGCGCGATATCGTCTTGCGGGTGTCCGCGAGGGCGCAGGCCCTCAACCGGGAGGCCTTCGTGGCGCAGACGTTGTCCACGGCCCAGGTCTACCGGACCGCGCAACGCGACGGCTGGCAGCAGCTGGGCCTGGCGCTCGCCGCGAATCTGATGATCGGCGTCTGGGCCGGTGTCTACGCCGGCCGGCTCGAGAACCGGCTCCGCCAACAGCGCATCCGCGATCTCCAATTGACCAACGACCTGCACCGACTCTCCGCGCGGATCGTCAGCGCGCAGGAAGATGAGCGCCGGATGATCGCGCGCGAACTGCATGACGAAGTCGGCCAGACGCTCGCCGCCATTCGCGTCGAGCTCGCATTCGCGCAACGCCCCAACGCGGACGCATCGCAGATCGCCGCGCGGCTCGAGGACGTTCGAGCGATTACCGAGGGCGCCTTGCACACGATCCGCGATTTGTCGCACCTGCTTCATCCGGCGATGCTCGACGACCTCGGTCTGATGGCGTCACTGGAGTCGCTGATCGCCAACTTCCGGACGCGGCACGATGTCAGAGTCGAATTGCGGCAGCAGAACATGACGTCGCGACTGCCGACCGACCTCGAAACCGCGATCTACCGGATCGTTCAAGAGGGGCTCAACAATGTGGCGAAGCACGCCAGCGCGACGACGTGCGTCGTGTCGATCGGCCGCGAGGGCGATTGGGTCCATGTCGCGATCGAGGATGACGGCGTCGGATTCTCATCGGAGTCGGGCACCGATGCCGCGCGCCATGGGTTGGGCCTGATCGGCATTCGAGAGCGCGCGGCGCTGCTTCAAGGCGCCTTCAGTGTGGTCACCGCGCCCGGCCGCGGGACGCAGCTGCTGGTGCAGCTGCCGATCGCGGGAGTATGACCACCACGACGCCCTTGCGAATCTTCCTGGGAGACGATCACCAGCTCCTCCGGCAGGGCCTGCGGAGGATCCTCGAAGAGCAGCCGGGTTGGGAGGTGGTGGGCGAAGCGAGCGATGGACGCGAATCGGTCAAGCAGGTGCTGGCGCTGCGGCCGGCCGTGGCGATCCTCGACATCGGCATGCCGGTGCTCAATGGCATTGAGGCCACGACCCAGATTACGCGCCGCGCGCCAGACGTGCGAGTGCTGATCCTCAGCATGCTGCTCAACGAGGCGTATGTGACGCGCGCCCTGCAGGCCGGGGCGTCCGGCTATCTCCTGAAAGACTCGGCGGCGACGGACCTGCGCCTCGGCGTCGCGGCCGTGGCCGCCGGCAAGTCGTTTTTCAGTCCGGCCGTCGCCAAGATCATGCTCGACGACTACGTCAGACATCTGGCCGACAAAGGGCTGACGGATCGCTACGATTCGCTCTCCGAGCGCGAACGGGAGATCTTCCAACTGATTGCCGAAGGCCGCAGTAATAAGGAGACGGCCGAACTGCTCGGCGTCAGTCCGGCCACCGTCGAAAGCCACCGCGGCCACATTCTGCAGAAACTGGACGTGCACAACACCGCCGAACTCGTGCTCTACGCCGTTCGGCGGGGCATCATCCGCTGAAGCCGGGCCTTTCCCCTATAATCACGCGACCCTCTTGGCTCTGCTCCCGGGCACCCGCCTCGGTCCGTACGAGATCGTCGCGCCGATTGGCGCTGGCGGAATGGGGGAGGTCTATCGGGCCACCGACACCAAGCTCAACCGCGACGTGGCGATCAAGGTGCTGCCGGAGTCGTTCGCGCTCGACGGCGACCGTGTCGCGCGGTTTACGCGTGAAGCGCAGGTGCTCGCGTCGCTGAATCATCCGAATATCGCCGCGATCTACGGAATCGAGGAGTCCAACGTCCAAGGTCTAATGTCCAACGTCAGGGCGCTGGTCATGGAGCTGGTTGAGGGCGAGGATCTGTCCGCACACATCGCGCGCGGCGCCATGCCGCTCGCCGAGGCGCTCCCGATCGCCAAGCAGATCGCCGACGCGCTCGAAGCCGCGCACGAGCAGGGCATCGTGCATCGCGATCTCAAACCGGCGAATATCAAACTCCGCGCCGACGGCACGATCAAAGTGCTCGACTTCGGATTGGCGAAGGCGATGGATCCCGCGGGCACGTCGAGCGACACGCCGATGAATTCGCCGACGATGACCGCGCGGGCGACGCAGATGGGCATGATCATCGGCACGGCCGCGTACATGGCGCCCGAACAGGCGCGCGGCCGCGCCGTCGATCGTCGCGCCGACGTCTGGGCTTTCGGCGTCGTGCTCTACGAAATGCTGACCGGCCGCCGCGCGTTCGACGGCGACGACATTTCGATCACGCTTGCGAGCGTGCTCAAAGAAGACGTGACCTGGGAGGCGCTACCGGGGGACCTCCCGGTGCCGGTCCGCCGCGTGTTGCGCCGGTGTCTGGAAAAGGATCCGAAGCGCCGCCTGAGTTCGATTGGCGACGCTCGGCTGGAACTCGAGGAGGCCGCGTCGCCCGCCGATCGAGACGGCGGAGCTACCCCGGCCCCGGCCGCATCAGGCCGGCGCGCGGGTCTGCCGATGGCGGTGGCGGCGGCCGTGGTGGTGTCGGCCGTGACCGGCGTCCTCGCGTGGCGGGCGCGGGCCCCCGAGCCGGCGCGTCCGATGCTGCTGTCGCTCGCGCCGCCGCGCGGTGAAGTCGTGCAGATCAACGTGAATCAGCCCGACCTGGCGATCTCGCACGACGGACGTCGCATCGCCTACAGCTACGGGAACGCCGGCAGCGCCTTCGTCGTGCGATCGCTGGATCAGTTCGGCGACGCGGTCTTCACCGATCTGGGGCCGCAGGCCCGGTCCCCGTTCTATTCTCCCGACGACAAATGGGTCGGCTATTTCGCCGCGGGGAGTACCGGCGCGAATGCGCGGCTGAAGAAGGTGGCCGCCTCCGGCGGCGTGCCGCTCGAGATCGCGGAGGTTTCCGGTAACCTGCGCGGCGCATCGTGGGGCCGCGATGACGTCATTGTGTTCGGTAGCACGGCGCCGCAAAGCGGTCTGCTTCGCGTGTCGGCGGCCGGTGGCACGCCGGAGGTGCTGACGCGGCGCGACGCGTCGGCCGGCGAGGTCGATCATTTCTGGCCGGCGCTGATGCCGGATGGCCGCCATGTGGTGTTCACCGTGGTGCGCGTGCCGACGGGCAGCACCGACACGGCTCAACGCGACCTGGCGGTGCTCGATCTGGCGTCGCGAACCTGGCGGGTGATTCGGCCGAATGCCTCCTATCCCAAGTACCTGGCGACCGGGCACCTGCTGTTTGCCACGCCCGGCGGCGCGTTTGCCGCACCGTTCGATCCGGTCGCCTGCGAGTTTCGCGGCGACGCGATCCGCGTCATCGACGACGTGTCGTACAAGGTCACCTCGGGCGCGGCCGATTTCGACGTGTCGGATGCCGGCACGCTGGCCTACATCGCCGGCGCATCGTTCACGGCGCAATCGCTCGCGTGGGTGGATACGCGCGGCGCGGAGACGCCGATCAACGCGCCCTCGCGGAGCTACTCGAGTTTCCATCTGTCGCCGGACGGGGCCCGCGCCGTCGTCGTGACCAATGACGGCGGCGAGCCCATCCTCCAGATCTATGACCTGGCGCGGGGATCGCTGACTCCGCTTACCCCGCCCAACGCCATTGCCTCAAACCCGGTGTGGAGCCGTGACGGTCGTTTCGTCTACTACCGCAGCTTCGCCGCTCAGCAGTTGGGGATCTTCCGGCTCTCGGCGTCCGGCGCGAGTCCGCCGGAACAGATCGCCGCGGCCAAGCCCGGCGAGAGTCTGGTACCGACGAGCGTGACGTCCGATGGCCACCTGATCGTCACACGGGCCGCCCCGGGCGCCGATCCCCAGATCTTGATCTTGAGTCTCGACGGCGCCGCCTCAGCGCGGACCTTGATTGCCGAACCCGGCGGGTCGCTCGAAGGGCAGGTGTCCCCGGACGGCCGCTGGTTGGCCTATTCCGTGAGAATCGGAAGCAGCGGGGCCCGAGACGTGTTTTTGCGTCCGTTTCCCGACGTGAATCAGTACCGGGTGCCGGTTTCGACCGACGGCGGCTCGCGGCCGGTGTGGGCGGCAAACAGCCGGGCGATCTTCTACCAGGCGCCGGGCGACGGCGGCGGCGTATTCAAGGTTGACCTGTCGGAACGCGGACAACTGGGTCGGCCGGCGCCGTTCGTGGCGCCGAAGGGCGGTTCCGCCCAGGCGATTGACATGCCGACCGGCGGGGACCGGGTCGTGCGCATTCAGCCGATTCTCGACAAGGGCGAGAGCAACGAACTCAGGATCGTACTGAACTGGTTCGAACTGCTCAAACAGCGGATGGCCGGGAAGTAGCGCCGTGACTCTGCTCCCCGGCACCCGCCTCGGCCCCTACGAGATTGTCGCGCCCCTCGGCGCGGGCGGGATGGGCGAGGTCTACCGCGCGAAGGACACCAAGCTCAATCGCGACGTCGCCATCAAAGTCCTGCCCGAGTCGTTCGCGCTCGACGCGGATCGTGTCGCGCGCTTCACGCGCGAGGCGCAGGTGCTCGCGTCGCTGAACCACCCGAATATCGCCGCGATCTACGCGGTAGAAACGACATCGGGTGTCGTTTCCGGGAGTGGCCGGACGGAAACGACACCCGATGTCGTTTCTACCGCGCTCGTGATGGAGCTCGTGGCTGGCGAGGATCTGTCCGCGATCATCGCGCGCGGTCCCATCGCGCTGTCTGACGCGCTGCCGATCGCCAAGCAAATCGCCGACGCGCTCGAAGCCGCGCACGAGCAGGGGATCGTCCATCGCGACTTGAAACCGCAGAACATCAAAGTCCGCGACGACGGCACGGTGAAGGTCCTCGACTTCGGTCTCGCGAAAGCGATGGACCCCGCCGGCGCGTCGGGCACCGACGCGATGAACTCGCCGACGATGACCGGGCGGATGACGCAGATGGGGATCATCCTCGGCACCGCGGCCTACATGGCGCCGGAGCAAGCCAAAGGCAAAGCCGTCGACCGCCGCGCCGACATCTGGGCGTTCGGCGTCGTCTTGCACGAGATGCTGACCGGCCGGCACCTCTTCTTGTCGGACACGATTCCCGAAACCCTCGCGCATGTGATGACGCGTGCGGCGGATCTGGGCACGCTACCAGAGACGACGCCGCGCCGTATTGGCGAGTTGATCGCGCGCTGTCTCGAAAAGGATCCGAAGAAGCGCCTCCGCGACATCGGCGAAGCGCGATTGATTCTCGAAGACCCGACGGCGCTCGAGCCGGCGGCCGCGGGCGGACCGTCCACGACGACGCCGGCCGGGACACCGCGATCCGTGCGAATCTGGCAGGCCGTGGCGGCCGTGTCGATGCTGGCGACACTCGCCGCCGGCGTCGCGTGGTATCCGTCGAACGCCGTGCCCGCGCCCGTCGCGACGTTCGTGATTCCGCCGCAGGACAACCTCACGATCACGGCCGGCTCTCGTGTCGGCGCCTCCGTGCCGGTCATATCTCCAGACGGCCGCACGGTCGCCTTCACCGCGCGGGACACCGCGGGCAAACAGTTGCTCTGGCTGCGTCCGATCGACGCGCTCGCGGCGAGTCCGCTTGCGAGCACCGACAACGCGGCGTTTCCGTTCTGGTCGCCGGACAGCAAGTTCATCGCCTACTCGGTCACCGGCAAGCTGATGAAGGTCGCCGCCATCGGCGGTCCGCCGCAGCAAGTGTGCGATCTCAATCCGGGGATCATCGCCCGAGGCGGCTCCTGGAATCGTGACGGGGTACTCATCTTCAACAACGGCCCCGCGCCGCTCTATCGCGTGCCGGCATCGGGCGGCGACGCGACGCCCGTGGGGAAGCTGGCCGACCTCGAGGGCGGCAGGCAATTTCCGTCGTTTCTTCCCGATGGACGGCACTTCCTGTTCAATTCGTCCGGATCGAAGGAGAAGAGCGGCGTGTACGTGGGATCGCTCGACAGCGATGTGACCACGCGACTCCTCTCCGCTGAAACGGGCGGCGTCTACGACGCGCGAAGCGGACGCGTGTTGTTCGTGCGACGAGGCACCCTGCTCGCCCAGACGATGGATCTGAAGACGTTGACGGTCTCGGGTGACCCGCTGACGGTGGCCGAACATGTGGAATCTGCGGTCGTGCCCGGCCTGATCGCGTTTTCGCTGTCCGACACGGGCGCGCTGGCGTATGGCATCGGCGCGTCGGCGGAGAGCGGCTTCCAATTGACCTGGGTCGACCGGACGGGCAGGGTCATCGGCCAGGTGGGGCCCGAAGGTCCGTATCGCGGAGTGAGCCTGTCGCCGGACGGCAAGCGAGTGGCTGTGCACCGCCATGAAGGCGACGGCGGCGACATCTGGCTGATCGACGTCGCGCGGGGCACGCCTTCCAGATTCACCTCGGACGGGACGGAGAATGCGTCGCCGGCGTGGTCGCCCGACGGCGCCCGGATCACGTTCTCATCGATCCGCGATGGAAAACCGGGTCTCTACGTGAAGGCGTCGAACAACACTTCTCAGGAGGAGCTGGCGTTTGAAGCGCCCGCGACCACCCGGTGGCTCATGGCGCTGGCCTGGAGTACTG
>SCUN01000322.1 GCA_004297655.1 Acidobacteriota bacterium
GCGGTCTTCTACCTCCCGTTCGACCTGCCGCCGTTCGTGCACCGCACGCTGCGCATCGTGAAGCCGCGCATCTTCATCATGATGGAAACCGAGATCTGGCCGAATCTCCTGCGGGCCTGCCGGAAAGCCGGCGTCAAGACCATGCTCGTAAACGGCCGGATTTCGTCGCGCTCGTACCCGCGCTACAAGATGGCCCGGCCGTTCTTCCGGTCGGTGCTCGCCGACGTCGATCGCTTTTGCATGCAGAGCGACGAATCGGCGCGGCGCATCATCGATCTCGGCGCCGATCCGAAGAAGGTCAGCGTGACGGGCAGCCTCAAGTTCGAGTCCGTCGAGCCGCCGGCGTCGGTCGCGGCGGGCCGCGGTGAAGGCCGCGTTCTGCGGTACTTCCGGATGTCGCCGAACCGGCTTGTGGTGATCGCCGCGAGCACGCACGCCGGCGAAGAGGCGATGGTGCTCAAAGCGTTTGCCGCGCTGCGCCGCCAGCATCAGAACGCGATGCTGCTCATCGCGCATCGCAAGCCCGAGCGCCTCGGCGAGGTCGAGTCGCTCGCGCGCGGCGAGGGCTACCGCGTCGTGCGGCGCTCGGAGTTGCCCGTGGACGCCGAGCCGCGCGAAGACGTCGTGCTGCTCGACAGCGTCGGCGAGCTCTCGCAGCTCTTTCAGATCGCGACGATCGTGTTCGTCGGCGGGAGCCTCGTGAACTGGGGCGGGCACAACGTGCTCGAGCCGGCCGTGCACGGCAAGCCGATCGTGTTCGGCCCGTACATGCAGAATTTCGCGGAGATCGCGTCCGCGTTCGTGTCGAGCCAGGCGGGCATCCAGGTGAGCGGCGAAGCCGAGCTCATCTCGACGCTGGTGCGGCTGGCGGGCGATTCGGTCGAGCGCGCGCGGCTGGGCGCAGCCGCGCGCGCGCTGGTCGAAGCGAACCGCGGCGCCACGCCGCGGACGATCGAGGCGATCGAGGCCTTGTTGCCGACGCCGAACGGCCGCGCCGTGGTGCGGCCGTTCCGCGTGGTGAACTGAGGCGCGTGATCGCGAGCCTGTATTCGGCGTATCGACGGGCCGCGCGCGCCGATGCCCATCGGCTCGCGCGGCCCGTCGTTTCGATCGGCAACATCAGCATGGGCGGCCGCGGCAAGACGCCGCTCGCCGCCCATGTCGCGCGGCTGCTCGCCGCGAGCGGCGAGCGGCCGTCGATTCTCAGCCGCGGGTACGGGCGCGAGATCGCGAGCGACGGCGTGACCGTCGTGAGCGACGGCCAGACTATTCTTCGTGGGGGCCGCGCCGAGCCCGCGCGGCCGAACGATCTCGCGCATAGCGGCGACGAGCCGCTCATGCTCGCCCGCGCCGTGCCCGGCGCAGCCGTGCTCGTCTGCGACGAGCGCGCGCTCGCCGGCACGCTCGCCGAGCGCGCCTTCGGGTGCACGGTGCACGTGCTCGACGACGGTTTTCAGCACCATCACCTCCATCGCGACGTCGACATCGTCATCGTCGCCGACGAAGATCTGTCGGGCCGGCCCGTGCCGTTCGGCCGGCTGCGCGAGCCGGTCGCGTCGCTGCAGTTCGCGGACGCGGTGATTCTGGACGTAGGCCCGAGCTTCAGCTCGGGCGGAGGCGCCGGGGCTAAAGCCCCGGCCTACGCGTCCGCTGCGGCCCCGGCCTACGCGCTGAAGCGGAGCATCGCGCCTGCGAAGGACTCCCGCCCAGTCTTCGCCCTCGCCGGCATCGCGAAGCCCGAGCGGTTCTTCGATTCGCTGAAGACCGCCGGCTACAACGTCGTCGGCACGATGGGGTTCGCCGATCATCACCGCTATTCCGCGAGCGACATCGCGCGCATCCGCGACGCCGCCGCGAACGCCGGCGCGTCCGCGATCGTCACCACGTCGAAAGACATCGTCCGCCTCGAGGCGTTTGCGGGCGGCGCGATGCCGTTTGTGGAAATACCGCTCGATGTCAGCGTCGAACCGGCCGACGAGTTTCGCGCCTGGCTGCTCGCGCGCGTCGCCGAGGCTTTAGGCGCCGAAGCGTCGTCGGACGCGAAGGCGGCTTCGCGGTGACGCTGCTTCAGATCCGGTACCGGATCGAGTACGCGGCGCTCGTCGTCGTGCGCGCCGTTGTCGGCGCGCTGCCGGACCGCGTGTCGTGGTGGCTGGGGTCGATGGTGGGCTTCGGGTTCTGGGCGCTCGACGCCGGCCATCGCCGGCTGGCCGTCCGCCAGCTGCGCGCGGCGTTTCCGACGCGCAGCGACGCGGACTGCCGCGCGATCGCCCGCCGCACGTTCATTCACTTCGGGCGCCTGCTCGTGCTGCTCATCAAGTTCAGCACACTCACGCCGGACCAGATCCGCGAGCGCGTGGAATACGACGGCGACGATCGCGTGCGCGAGGCGCTCAAGCGCGGCAAAGGCGCGCTGCTTTTCTCGGGGCATTTTGGCTTCTGGGAAATGCAGGGCATGGCGCACCCGCTCGTGTTGCCGCCGATGCACGTGCTGGCCCGGCCGCTCGACAATCCCGACCTGCACCGGTGGCTCGAAGACACGCGCAAACGGACGGGCAACGGCGTGATCTACCGGCGCGGCGCCGTGCGGCGGGTGCTGCGCGCGCTCGAACAGAATGAATGCGTGGCGATCATGATCGACCAGCACATTCAGCCGGCCGATGCGGTGATGGTCGACTTCTTCGACCGGCCCGCGGCGACCACCACCGCGCTGGCGGCGCTGGCGTTGCGCACCGGGGCGCCGGTGATCCCGGTGTTCGCGCTGCCGGTCGGCGGCGGAAAGTTGCGGATGATCTACGACCACCTCGTCGAGCCACCGGCCGCCGACAGCGAGCAGCCGATCAGAGAATTCACGCAGCGCTGCACGGATGTGCTCGAGATGTACGTGCGCCGGCATCCGCACCTCTGGTTGTGGATGCATCGCCGCTGGCGCGATCCAGAGACCGGTGAAGAAGCGCTCGCCGGCATGTTCCCGCGCGCGCAGAAGGACACGGCCGGGGAGCTGTCGGAATGACGCCGATTCCGCCCGACGAGACCGTCGTTTCGCGCCTCGTCGTCCGCGCGCCGAATTGGCTCGGCGACGCCGTGCTCGCGCTGCCGGCGATGGCCGCGATTCGGCGCCACTTCAAGGACGCGCATCTCGCGGTGGCCGCGCCCGCCGGATTCGCGGATGTCTTTCGCGAAGCGATCGGCGCTCGGCCGGACGAGGTCATCGCGCTCCCGTCCAGGCCCGTGGAGATTCGCGCGGCGCTCGCCGCAGGACATTTCGAGCTTGGTGTTCTCTTGCCCAACTCGTTTCGTTCCGCCTGGCTGCTGAGACAGGCCGGCATTCCGGCGCGGTGGGGCTACGCCAGCAGCTTTCGATCGCCGCTTCTCACGCGCAAGCCCGCGCGGCAGCGTACGACCGGCGTGATCCATCAGGCGGATTACTATCGGAATCTCGTGCGCGCGTTCGGCATCCCGGTTGACGAAGACGCGCCGCGGGTTGATCTGACCACCGCCACCCGTCAGCGGGGCGTTGACCTGCTGGCGCGATTCAAAGTCGACCTCGGTCGCCGCCTCGTCGTGCTGGCGCCCGGCGCCGCGTACGGACAAGCAAAGCAGTGGCCGCCGGCGCGCGTGGCCGAGGTCGCGGCGCGACTGATCGCGGATCGCGACGCCACGTGCGTCATGGTCGGCGCCGGCCACGATCGCGATGCCGCCCGTGCGGTAGAATCGGCGTTGCCCACAGCGTTTGGCGCGATGCGGTCGCGTCTCGTTGATCTGACGGGGCAGACATCGTTGCCGGAGTTGATGGGCGTCATCGCCCGGGCTGACGCGGTGGTCGCGAACGATTCGGGCGCGATGCATCTGGCCGCGGCGCTCGGCCGTCCGGTGGTCGCGATTTTCGGTCCGACCGACGAGCGGGCCACGCGGCCGATCGGGCCGCATGAGGTTCTCACGGCAAAGGCGTTTTGCCGGCCGTGCCATCTGCGTGATTGCCCGATCGATCACCGGTGCATGAAGCGCGTGACCGCCGACATGGTGTTTGCGGCCGTGTCGAGACAACTGGCGTTCCGACGGGAGAGTGCGCGTGAATCGAGCTAGCCAGCTGATCGCCCAAATGCGGCGCGCCCGCATCGTCGTGGTCGGCGATCTCATCGCGGATCAGTTCATTTCGGGCCGCGTGTCGCGCATGTCGCGCGAGGCGCCGGTTTTGATTCTCAGTTACGACAGCACGACGATCGTGCCGGGCGGCGCCGGGAACGCGGCCGCCAACGTCGCGGCCCTCGGCGCCAGAGTCGACGTCGTCGGTCTCGTCGGCCGCGATGACGAAGGCCGCCGGTT
>SCUN01000323.1 GCA_004297655.1 Acidobacteriota bacterium
ATCTCGGCGAGCATTCACTCCCGCTGATTCTGCAGAACTTCCACCGCTACTTCGCGTGGGTCGCGCTCGTGTTCATCCTGCTGCTGGCCTACGACGCGTGGAAGGCCATGTGGTTCGTCGACGCCGGCGTCGAACACTTCGGCATCGGCGTGGGCACGATCGTTCTGAGTGTGAATGTGGTGCTGCTCGCCTGCTACACGTGGGGCTGCCACGTCGTCCGCCACATCGTCGGCGGGCGCCTCGACGAAGTGTCGAAGCAGCCGGTCTGCGACTTCGCCTACACCTGTGTCAGCAGCCTGAACGGGCGCCACATGCTGTTTGCGTGGTGCAGCCTCGTCTCCGTCATGTCGGCAGACATGTACGTGCGGCTGTGCTCGATGGGCATCATCCATGACGTGAGGATCTTCTAACCGTGGCCACGGCGAATTCGTTTTCCTACGACGTCCTCGTCATCGGCGCCGGCGGCGCGGGCCTGCGCGCGGCGATCGAAGCCGCGGGCAAAGGCGTCTCGGTCGGCCTCATCTGCAAATCACTGCTCGGCAAGGCGCACACGGTCATGGCCGAGGGCGGCATGGCGGCGGCCATGGCCAACGTCGACGATCGCGACAACTGGAAGGTGCACTTCGCCGACACGATGCGCGGCGGTCAGTACGTCAACAACTGGCGCATGGCGGAACTCCATGCGAAGGAAGCACCCGACAGGGTGCGGGAATTGGAGGCGTGGGGCGCGGTCTTCGATCGCACGCCCGACGGGAAGATTCTCCAGCGGAACTTCGGCGGCCACCGCTATCCCCGGCTCGCCCACGTCGGCGATCGCACGGGCCTCGAACTGATTCGCACGCTCCAGGACCACACCGTGTATCTCGGCGTGAAGGTCCACATGGAGTTCACCGTCATCGATCTGATCGTGGACAACGGCCGGATTGCGGGCGCGCTGGCCTACGACCGCGAGCGCGGGCGCTTCCATGTGTTTTCCGCGAAAGCCGTGATTCTCGCGACCGGCGGCGTCGGCCGCGCGTTCCGGATCACGAGCAACAGCTGGGAAGGCACGGGCGACGGGCACGCGCTCGCTTACCGCGCCGGCGCGCAGTTGATCGACATGGAGTTCGTCCAGTTCCACCCGACGGGCATGGTCTGGCCGCCGAGCGTGAAAGGGCTGCTCGTCACCGAGGGCGTGCGCGGCGAAGGCGGCGTCCTCCGGAACAGCGAAGGTCGTCGTTTCATGTTCGACGACATCCCCGACAACTACAAACCGCAGACCGCGTCCGATCCGGAAGAGGGCTGGCGCTACACGCAGGGGGACAAGTCGGCGCGCCGCCCGCCGGAGCTGCTCACGCGCGACCACGTGGCGCGCTGCATCAACCGCGAGGTCAAGGCCGGCCGAGGCACGCCGCATGGCGGCGTCTACCTCGACATCGCCTGGATCAAGGAGAAGCTCCCGAACGCGGCCGAGCACATCAAGCGCAAGCTGCCGAGCATGTACCACCAGTTCAAGGAACTCGCCGATCTCGACATCACGAAGGAGCCGATGGAGATCGGCCCGACCACGCACTACATCATGGGCGGGATTCGGGTGAACGCGGACTCGCAGGAGTCGACGATTCCCGGCCTGTTCGCGGCCGGCGAATGCGCCGCGGGCATCAACGGCGCAAACCGCCTGGGCGGCAATTCCCTCTCCGACCTGATCGTCTTCGGCAAGCGCGCCGGGGAGTACGCCGCGGAGTTTGCGAAGACGCACGCGGCCGCCGCGATCAGCGACGCGGCGGTGAACGACGGGATGAAGGTCGCGCTCGCGCCGTTCGATCGCAGCGGCGCCGCCGAGAATCCGTACAAGGTGCAATCCGACCTGCAGGACACGATGCAGGATCTCGTCGGCATCGTGCGCATCGAGCAGGAAATGCAGGAAGCGCTGACGCGGCTTGCGGCGCTCAACGAGCGCGCGTCGCGCGCCGGCGTCGAGGGCCATCGCGAGTACCACGCCGGGTGGCACACGTGCCTCGACCTTCGCAACCTGCTGGCGGTCTCCGAAGCGATCGCGCGGTCCGCGATCGAACGCAAGGAAAGCCGGGGCGGGCACTTCCGCGACGATTACCCGGACAAAGACCCGGCATTCGCAACCTTCAACGTCGGCACCGAGCGCGCGAGCGACGGCTCGATGAAGGTCACGCGCATCCCCATCCCTGAAATGCCCGCGGAGTTGAAGCAGGTCATCGAGGAGCAGAAGCAGTAATGGCCCAAGCGACCTTTCGCATCTGGCGCACCGCGCCCGACGGCTCGGGGAAGTTCGTCGACTACAAGACCGAGGTCTCGGAAGGCATGGTCGTGCTCGACGCGGTGCACAGCGTCCAGGCCAACCAGGCGCCCGACCTCGCGTGCCGGTGGAACTGCAAGGCCGGCAAGTGCGGCTCCTGCTCCGCCGAGATCAACGGCAATCCGAAGCTGATGTGCATGACCCGGCTCAACACGCTCAATCTCGACGAGCCGGTGACCGTCGAGCCCATGCGCGCGTTCCCGTCGATCAAGGATCTGGTCACCGACGTCTCGGTGAACTTCCGCATCAAGCCGGGGATCAAGAAGTTCGCGCCGCGAAAGCCCGACGCGGCCGACGGCACGTGGCGCATGGCGCAGCGCGACATCGATCGCGTCCAGGAATTCCGCAAGTGCATCGAGTGCTTCCTCTGCCAGGACGTCTGCCACGTCGTCCGAGATCATAAGAAACATGAAGACGACGGATTCATCGGACCGCGGTTTCTGGTCTATGCGGCGGCGCTGGAGATGCACCCGCTCGATACCGAGGATCGGCTCAAAGACCTCAAGGACACACACCAGATCGGCTACTGCAACATCACGAAGTGCTGCACGGCCGTTTGCCCGGAGCATATCCACATCACCGACAACGCGATCATCCCGCTCAAGGAGCGGGTGGTCTCGCGGTTCTACGATCCATTTACGCGTTTACTCCGGGTCCTGAAGACGTAGAATCCGAAGAGGAGGCCGGCCATGTTCCAGCTGAAGCCGCTGTCCGCATCCGCTATTCCGTCCGCGCTCGCCAAGGCCGAGCGGTATCGCCTGCTGAACGAACCCGAGCAGTGCGTGAGCATCTGCGAGGACGTCCTTCGCGCGGACCCTGATAACCACGCGGCCAGGATCACCCTCGTCCTTGCCATCACGGACGGCTTCCCCACCGACGTGCGTTCCGCCGGCCGCGCGATGGAACTCGTCGCGACGCTCCCGTCGGAATACGAACGCCAGTACTACGCCGGCCTGGTCGCCGAACGGCGCGGCCGCGCGGTGCTCGGCCGAAAGGACCACTCCGCCCGGGCCGCCAGCGAGTGGCTCCACGAGGCCATGCGCGCCTATGAAAAAGCCGACGCCATCCGGCCCGTGGAGAATGACGACGCCCGGCTCCGCTGGAACGCGTGCGCGAGGACCATCAACGCCCACGCCGAACTGGCCGAGCGCGGGGACCAGCGCTCAGAGCCGGTGACGTCGGAGTAGGCTAGCGTTTCAGCGTTTCAGTGTTTCAGTGTTTCAGCGTTTCAGAGTTTCAGTTCATCTCTTTAGCGCCTCGAGATACTTGATCAACGGCACGATGGAACCTAATGTCTGTCTGACGAGAGTCTGAAGTTCCTCTCCTTCGACTCTTGTTACGAATCCACGCGCGATGCACTCGTCAATGTGCTCACGGAGCTCGTACGCCGATCCTTTGGCAATCTTGAGAAAACGCGCGAAGTCGCGGGGGCTATATCGTCCGAACCCTTCGGCGATGTTGGCGGGAACTGAGCGTGCCGCTCGGAGAAGCTGGCTCGCAAGATCGCGGTCGTCCTTCAGTTGTCGCCGCTGCGCAACTGCAGTTGCCTGGGTTGCGAGTTGCCGGGCTTTTTGCCAGGCATTCAGTTCTCGATAGTCGCGAACGGTCGGCACGCCCGCCTGCATTGCAAGTTGCGGGCCAGAGTTTCAGGGTTGCAGAGTTGCAGAGTTGCAGGGTTGCAGAGTTGCAGAGTTGCAGGGTTGCAGGGTTGCAGGGTTGCAGGGTTGCAGGGTTGCAGAGTTGCAGGGTTGCAGGGTTGCAGGGTTGCAGAGTTGCAGAGTTGCAGAGTTGCAGGGTTGCAGGGTTGCAGGGTTGCAGGGTTGCAGGAAACTCTGAAACTCTGCAACCCTGAAACTCTGAAACTCTGTTTCCTATTCGAACCTGAGCGCCTCGATCGGATCGAGCCCGGCGGCTTTCGTCGCGGGCCAGAACCCGAAGATGATCCCGACCGCGCCTGCGAAACTGACAGACAACGCGACGGCATTCGCCGGCACGACGGCGGGCCACGCGGCATACCAACGGACGAATTCGGCCGAGCCGTAGCCCAACCCGATCCCCAGCGCCCCGCCGAAGAGGCTGATCACCACGGCCTCGATCAGGAATTGCCAGAGCACGTCCTTGCTCCGCGCGCCGATCGCCAGGCGCAGGCCGATCTCGCGCGTCCGCTCGGTCACCGACACGAGCATGATGTTCATGATCCCGATCCCGCCGACCATCAGCGACACCGCCGCCACGCTCGCCAGCAGCGTCGTCATCGTCTGCGTCGTCTCGGAGCGCACGGCGACCATGTCTTCCTGCGTCTGCGCGCGGAAATCATCGGGCGCGCCGGCGGTCAGTTTGTGAGACTCGCGCATCGCGGCCTCGATCGCCACCTTCGCCTCGTTGACGTCGTCGGCCGATTCGGTCGACGTGATGATGTATTGCAGGTTGTCCTGCCGCTGGATCTTCTTGGTCAAAGTCGTCCAAGGCACGAACACCTGGTCGTCCTGATTCTGGCCGGACGATGAAGAGCCCTTCTGTGCCATGACGCCGATCACGCGGAATGGCTGGTTCTTGATGCGAATGGTCTCGCCGACCGGATCCTGGTCGCCAAAGAGCATCTCCGCGACGTTCGTGCCGAGACAGACGACCTTCGCCGCGCCGCGCACGTCCTGATCCGAGAAGAAGGCGCCGCTCTTCATCGGCCACGACTTCACCTGGAGAAAGTCGATGTTCGTGCCGACGACCGTCGATGACCAGTTCTGATTGCCGTAGATCATCTGCTGGCGCGACTGGATGCCTTCGGCGACGTAGGCCACGAGCGGCACCGACCGCAGCAGTTCGGCGTCCGCCGGCACGAGCCGGCTGTTGCCGCCGGCACCGGTTTGGACGCCGCCCATGTTGACCGTGCCCGGGAAGATGGTGATCGTGTTCGTGCCGGCGCCTTTGATCTGATCCGCGATCTGGGCCTGCGCGCCGGCGCCGAGCGCCACCATCGTGATCACGGCCGCCACGCCGATGATCATGCCGAGCATCGTCAGCACCGTACGCATCTTGTTGCGTCCAAGAGCCTTGAACGCAATACGAATGGTCATGAATAAGGACATCTTGGGGCGAATGCTAGCACGCCCGTTCCGGACTACAGCAGGGCGCCCCGCAGAACAACCGCCGCCACGCTGAAGTAGATCACCAGCCCCGTCACGTCCACGAGCGTCGCGACAAACGGCGCCGAGCTGGCGGCCGGATCAGCGCCCATTCGCTTCATCGCAAACGGCAGCATCGAGCCGCTGATCGTGCCCCACATCACGACGCCGATCAGCGCGAGCGCCACCGTGACGGCGATCTTGAGCCAGTGCTCGCCATAGGTGTGAAACAGCGCCTGCCAGGCCGCGATGCGGACGAACGCGACCGAGCCGAGCAGCGCGCCGAGCGCCAGGCCCGACAGAATCTCGCGCCGCATCACGTTCCACCAGTCGCGGAGCGTCACTTCGCCGAGCGCCAAGGCGCGGATGATCAGCGACGCCGCCTGCGACCCGCTGTTGCCGCCGCTCGAGATGACGAGCGGCACGAACAGCGCGAGCACGACGGCCTTCGCAATCTCCTTCTCGAA